>NZ_JAUBUG010000158.1:0-3567 GCF_036705345.1 Microcoleus sp. B3-D2 | reverse complement strand
TATGTTCAAGTAAGCAAATCGAAAATTATTTGGCTCACTGCTGTTACTGTACCTCTTAGTCACGCAAAGTGCTGTAACTGCTTGACGATTGTCTGGTGCAAACAGGTATCGAGTGATTGAGCCAATGATTCGAGCCCGATCTCCTTCTAGCGATCGCTCAACTAAGGTATACAAACAATCTTGAGACAGCAGCGCATCCCGCATACGCTTGTCATAGTCATTGTCCAGCAATCCAACACCACAAATTCCCCAATCACTACCAGGATTCTGATGGAAATAATCATCAAGATATAGCGCTTGGTGCGATCGATGAAATCCACCAACCCCAATATGCACAATTCCATTAGTAATTTGATGGCGATCGTACTTGGGTATGGGAACGTTTCCAGGTAAACGAGACAGGGATGCTTCATTGAGCTTGATTGTTGAGGCTGTAGTGGGATTGCTGTTCATTTATTTACTAACGGTTAGGTGGTGACGACGAGTTTTGGAAACGGCTTCACCCTGTAAGT
The DNA here is from genome assembly GCF_036705345.1 of Microcoleus sp. B3-D2. Lineage (NCBI taxonomy): Bacteria > Bacillati > Cyanobacteriota > Cyanophyceae > Oscillatoriales > Microcoleaceae > Microcoleus > Microcoleus sp. B3-D2. The sequence goes on along the minus strand of NZ_JAUBUG010000158.1, from coordinate 3,055 downwards.
CAAATAGATGGCAAAGATCGCCGTTAATGTGAACAGGAACAACATCGTGCAACTGGCTGGAATTATCTCCGTCTGTTTGCACGACTAGCGTGTCGCCACCCGCAATCTTGACATAGAGGTAGGTTTGTCCGCCCAGCCGTTCCACAACTAATACTTCGCCATTCACTGTTGCGCTATTGCGATCGAGTCGTAGGTGTTCGGGGCGAATTCCCAACGTGGCTCTATCCCCAACCAACAGCTTTCCAGGCTTCACTGGAATAGTCACACTGGCATCACCGGGAAGTTTGACAGTTGTACCAGAGTCATTGACGGCTGTCACTGTAACCGAGACAAAGTTCATCTTAGGTGAACCAATAAATCCGGCGACGAATAGATTCCGGGGATGGTGGTAGAGATCCAAAGGCGAACCCACTTGTTCTACAATGCCGCCCTGCAACACTACAATCTTGTTGGCAAGTGTCATTGCCTCAACCTGATCGTGTGTCACATAAATCATGGTGGCTTGCAGGCTGTCATGTAAGCTGGCAAGTTCGATCCGCATCTGCACGCGCAAGGAGGCATCCAGGTTTGACAGTGGTTCGTCAAACAAAAACACTTTGGGATTGCGAACTAGGGCACGACCAATTGCTACTCGTTGGCGCTGTCCTCCGGATAACTCTTTGGGCTTGCGGTTTAACAGTGGTTCCAGTTGGAGGACATGAGCGACTTCACGCGCCCTTTCATGACGCTTGGCTTTTGGAACACCTGCAAGGCGGAGGCTAAACGCCATATTCTCTGCTACGGTCATGTGAGGATACAAGGCGTAGGTTTGAAATACCATTGCTAACCCGCGTTTATCTGGAGGTACATCATTCACGACCTCTCCATCAATCATCAACTTGCCGGAGGTAATTTCCTCTAGTCCGGCAATCATGCGTAACAAGGTTGATTTTCCACAACCGGATGGACCAACGAATACAACAAATTCGCGATCGCCAACATCAAGATCGACGCCTTTAATGATCTCTGTATCGGCATATGTTTTGCGAATATCTCTTAAAGCAACTGTGGACATGAAAGACTCCTATTAATGCATTAAAAATCAAATGATTATTTCACCGCACCAAAGGTAAGACCGCGTACTAATTGCCGTTGACTGAACCAACCGAAGATTAAAATGGGTGCGATCGCCAGAGTTGATGCTGCCGAAAGTTTTGCCCAAAACAATCCTTGAGGGCTGGAAAAAGAGGCAATAAATGCGGTTAAAGGAGCGGCATTAGCCGTTGTTAGGTTGAGGCTCCAAAAGGCTTCATTCCAGGACAAAATGATCGAAAGCAATGCGGTGGAAGCAATTCCGGGCAAGGCCAGTGGCAGCAACACATGAATCAGTTCTTGCTGCGTGTTTGCCCCATCCATGCGATCGGCTTCTAGGATATCTTTGGGTACCTCTTTGAAAAAGCTGTAAATCATCCAGACAACAATTGGCAAATTGATCAGGGTGTAAATAATAATCAAACCGATGCGGGTATCCAGCAAACCAGCGTTGCGACACAAGATGTAGATCGGCACCAGCACGCCAACGGGTGGCAGCATTCTAGTGGACAGCATCCACAGCAAGGTACTCTTAGTGCGTTTGGTTGGGAAGAAAGACATCGCATAAGCGGCAGGTACGGCAAGCAGCAGTGCGAGTATTGTCGCTCCGAGTGAAACCACTACACTGTTGAGCGCATAGTTGAAATAGTTTGCCCGATCTTGTATCGCTACATAATTTTCTAATGTCGGCTGGAAAAATAACTGAGGGGGAGTTGCAACCGCCGCCACCTCTGTTTTGAAACTGGTGAGAAACATCCAGAAAATTGGGAAAAACAAGCTGCAAGCGACAAACCAGCCGAGCAAGGTAAAAAGCAAGCGGCGAGAAGTTTTTTGTGCCATTGTTAGGTATCCAAATTACGAGCAACACTACGCATCAGAAAAATTGCCGCGATGTTGGCAAGAATTACCGCGATTAATCCACCCGCTGAGGCACCGCCTACATCAAATTCCAGCAATGCTCTGAGGAAGATGTAATAGGCAAGGTTAGTGGTTGCCACTCCGGGGCCGCCACCTGTGGTAACAAAGATTTCTGCAAAGATAGTCAAAAAGAAAATCGTCTCGATCATGGCGACCACGGCAATGGCGCGGCTCAGATGCGGTAGCATGACGAAACGGAATAAGGCTAGAGCATTTGCTCCATCCATCCGGGCTGCTTCTAGCTGGTCATGATCTAACGACTGAATTGCCGTCAGCAAAATCAGCAGGGCAAAGGGAAGCCACTCCCACGAAACAATGATAATGATGGCAAGCAGTGGAAAATCTGCAAACCAATCGATCGCCCCCAAACCCAAACCTCTTGTGAATTGAGCAAACAGCCCATTCACTGGATGCATCAGCATATTTTTCCAGACTAGGGCGCTGACTGTGGGCATGACGAAAAACGGAGAAATCGCCAGTACCCGTGCAATCCCCTGACCATAAAAGTCTTGGTCAAACAGAATTGCCAGAAGTGTGCCTAGACCGATCGTGAGCGCCAGAACGGACACGACCAAAATTATGGTGATGCCGATCGAAGTCCATAAAGCTGGATCACTCAAGATGAAGGTGAAATTTTCAATTCCGATGAATTTGCGTGCGCCTGGATTGAGCAGGTTATACCGCTGAAAGGAAAACCATACCGTCATCACCAGAGGCACAATCATCCACAGCAGCAAGGCAATGACGGAAGGCGCAACCAGGGGTAATGTTGATGCCTGTCGCTTGCTTCGTTGGTGGGCGGGGGGCGTTTCGTGGTGATGTTTTACAGCTACTGAAGAAGACATAGCTTAATAGAATGAATTTTGGATTTTAGATTGTGAAAGTTTTATGGGTGAGCATTTGCGTGTTTTGCCTTCCCCGTCAGATTTAGATCCCCCTAAATCCCCCTTAAAAAGGGGGACTTTGACGCTCATTCTCCCCCCTTTTTTAGGCTATGCCTTACTCACATCTTTCTTAACAAAGGCGCTCCGGCCCCGCCCGGAGCGACCTCCGGGCGATGGCTCCC
>NZ_JAUBUG010000157.1:2740-3681 GCF_036705345.1 Microcoleus sp. B3-D2 | reverse complement strand
TCTTGCACTTTATTCTCGCTCGCGCGCTCGAAACCTTTCGCGACGCAATATGCACTCGATTATTCAGCAAGCCCTATTTAACTGGCTAAAAGCCAGGGGGCTAATTAAATCAATTTTGTCTTGATTGAGGGTAAAATCAGTAATCACATCGGCAGTAGAAGCGTCTGTTCCACCAGTATCGATCGCGAGGGCAAACACATCAAAACCCAATCCGCCTGTGAGAGTGTCGGCACCCTTTTCTCCAAATAAGTAATCATTGCCCCCGTCGCCAAACACTATATCGTCGCCATCGCCGCTTTCAATGCGATCGTTTTCCTTACCTCCGTAAATCAAGTCAATACCGCCGTCACCCTGAATAAATTCACTCCCTTGGCCGCCAAAAATAAGGTCATTGCCATCACCGCCACTGATGCCATCATCCCCTTTTTGTCCGTAAAGCAAATCATCCCCTGCTTTGCCATCAAGATAGTCATTGCCGCGGCGTGCGTGGATCATGTCGTTTAATGCCGATCCTGTGATGCGATCGTCCTGATCTGTCAAACCGATTACTGACTTTTTCAACAAGGTTTTGACATCGCCTAAGTTATCGTTATCGCTGATATTGACTGTGAGAGGGGCGACGAGATTATTATACAATGTGTCATTACTGGTAGTGGCGTGGCTAATTGGGCTGACATGATTGCCCTCCACAACCCCATCATCAACCGCACTAACCGTTACCGTTTGAGCGACATTCCAATTGGCGGAAGTAAAAGTAAGGGCTGGTTGGCTGACAGTAACTTGAGTTTCAGGGGTAATGGCGACGGTGACATTAGCAGTTGGCTGAGTATTTAGTCGCACTTTGTATATATCGCTGCCCAAGCTTTCGAGTACCTCGGTACTGCCAAGTGGTTCAAGGAAAATAACAGCCGGAGTACCTAAAGTCGGCGTGGGAATTGTTG
>NZ_JAUBUG010000157.1:0-2640 GCF_036705345.1 Microcoleus sp. B3-D2 | reverse complement strand
GCGTGAAAGTCGGTGTTGGCGTGAAAGTCGGTGTTGGCGTGAAAGTCGGTGTTGGCGTGAAAGTCGGTGTTGGCGTGAAAGTCGGTGTTGGCGTGGGAGTCGGTGTTGGCGTGGGAGTCGGTGTTGGCGTGAAAGTCGGAGTTGGAGTTGGAGTCGGAGTCGGTGTTGGTGTGAAAGTCGGAGTTGGAGTTGGAGTCGGAGTTGGCGTGGGAGTCGGAGTCGGAGTCGGAGTCGGAGTCGGAGTTGGAGTTGGAGTCGGAGTTGGCGTGGCAATGTTAACAGTAAAACTGCCTAAATTGCTACCTACAACTTGATTGCCAAAAGTATCTTTTACTTGCGATGCTTGCAAATTAACAGCGTAACTGCCATTATCTGTATCATCCCAACTTCCCCCAGGCGGAGTTAGAGAATAAGTTGCCGTGCGAGGTGTACCGTTACTATTAGTATCGACGCTGAGAAATGTAGCGGGAATTGCACCACCTGACCAGTTTACTATCAGATCAGAATTATCTAAACTGCTAACCTCAACTCCACTGGTATCAGTGAAAGTAACTGTCAATGTCTGACTTGTACCGCCCGCTATAGTAATGTTAGAAATTGCACCCAAGCTAGCACTAGGTGCGGTGATATTAGCAGTCCGAGTTAGTTGAGTGGCAGCGGTATTGTTATTACTCGCAGTATCCGTAGCTGTTGCCGCAGGTACATCAACTGTGACAGCGCCATCAGCATTCGGAGTAACGGTAAAATTATAAGTCGTGCCGCTACCTGTAAAACCGCTAACCGTACCGTTAGTAACATTAACGCCACTCGTACTAAATCCTGTCACATTTTCACTGAAAGTTGCTGTGACTAAAAATGGTGCATTTATTGTTGTTGCTGAAGTTGATGTTAAGGCAACAGTTGGTGGTGTAACATCAGCAGTACGAGTCAGTTGAGTTGCAAGGGTATTGCTATTACTCGCAGTATCCGTAGCTGTTGCCGCAAGTACATCAACTGTGACAGCGCCATCAGCAGTGGGAGTGACATCAAAGGTGTAGGTTTTGGCATCAACTGTGACAAAGTTACTGACAGTAGCATTGGCTACGGTAATATCAGTATTATCAAAGCCAGTGACATTTTCGCTGAATGTTGCTGTGACGCTAAATAAACCATTTACTGTTGTTGCTGATGCGGAGGTTAAGGCAACTGTTGGCGGTGTAATATCAGCAGTACGAACCAGTTGAGTTGCAGCGGTATTGTTATTACTCGCAGTATCCGTAGCTGTTGCAGCAAGTACATCAACTGTGACAGCGCCATCAGCAGTGGGAGTGACATCAAAGGTGTAGGTTTTGGCATCAACTGTGACAAAGTTACCGACAGTTGCATTGGCGACAGTAATATCAGTATTATCAAACCCTATGACATTTTCATTAAAGGTAGCAGTGACGCTAAATAAACCATTTACTGTTGTTGCTGATGCGGATGTTAAGGCAACTGTTGGTGCAGCAGTATCAATAACTATTGCTTTGGAAGCACCTAAAGAATTGAGTGCACCCGGAGTTACTAAAGTTAAGATGGCATCACCATTGGTCGCATTCTTAATAGTACCCCCGCTTAGGGATAAAGCAGTTGTAGAAACATAGTCTAAGTCTGGGCTGATATCGCCGGAGGCTACTGCATACCGGAATGTCAAGGTGTTGCTGCCGCTGCCTGAAAGATAGCTGGCGAAAGGAGTTACACTTGCTAAGCTAAGTTGTGGTGTACCCGTGACGTTGACTATTTGAGAGAATTGAACGGTGATATCAATGGCTGTACCAATACCGTAAGTCCCGTCTGGTGTGGTGGCACTAACACTGGTAACAGTGGGAACGGGATTAATTGCAATATCGGCAGTTTCAGTAGCGCTACTGAAAACACTGGATGTAGTGTTATTTGTTCTGTCTGTGGTGTAGTCGGCTACACCGCCGTTAGTGCCGGTAATTTGATCCCAGGCGGCGAAGGTAATGGCGTTGGTGACAGTGCCGTTATAACCTGCATTGGGAACAAATCGGAGGCTGGTGTTGGCATTACTAGCTAATAGTAAGGCGTTGGTGGCAGAAACGGCTGGGGCGTTATTCCAGGTAGTGCCGTCGGTGGTGTATTGCCAAGTGCCGTTAGTGGTGTCGAGGTTGGTGATGGCAATACCTTGTAAGGCGCTGGCGTTGGGATCGGTGATTTTTGTACCGCCGAGGTTGGCGATGATGGTACTAATTAATGTACCTGTACTGGCGCTGTCGTCTTGGTTTTGGGCGTTGAGAGTGGGGATGCCGGAATTATCGAGGGTGGGGAAGTCGTTGACTAAAACGCTGACGGTGGTGGGTGTGGAGGCGATGCCGTCGGTGGCGGTGTATTGAAAGGTGTCTACACCGTTGAATCCGGCGTTGGGGGTGTAGAAGATGTTGCGCCCTTTGTCAACCGCGATCGCTCTGACACTGTCATTCATGCCGCTACTGGGGTTGAAAGCAGTATCCAGGCTGCCGTCGGCGTTCATTCTGGCGATTCTGTTGCGAGCTGTGCCGTTGACTCTGATGAAAACGCCGCCTACGTAGGGCTTGCTGAATAATCGAGTGCATATTGCGTCGCGAAAGGTTTCGAGCGCGCGAGCGAGAATAAAGTGCAAGA
>NZ_JAUBUG010000156.1:0-3686 GCF_036705345.1 Microcoleus sp. B3-D2 | reverse complement strand
TAACTCTTCTAACATATACAAATTATGTAGTGATCGTGGCTATTATCTCATAAATCATTTAGGATTGCTATATATCCACTACTCAAATAGAATGAAATAGCCCTGATATGCTATCTTGGTTCAAAGAAGTCGGGGCTGGGCTATTCTGTTGTTATAATTGAATTTCTTTAAAAATTTAAAATGGAATATACAAAAAATGGTGCTAGGCTAAATAATCAGCATCCTTCACTTGGCAAGTGGATGAGAGTTTTAATGATAGTTATATTAGTCCTGGGTATATTTTTTCGTTTCGCCAATCTCGAAAAAAAAGTTTACTGGCTAGACGAAGGTTACACTTCTCTGCGGATTTCCGGTTATACAGAATCTGAATTTATTCAAGAGTTTGGTGATGGTCAAATCAAGGAGATAAAAAGCCTACAAAAGTATCAGCGGATAAATGCAGAGAAAAGCGTTTTTTACACCGTAAAAGGATTGGCATTAGAAGAGTCTCAACTTACTCCCCTGTACTTTGTAGCAGTGAGATTCTGGGTGCAACTCTTTGGAGATTCAATCGCAGTAACTAGAAGTTTGTCGGCGGTTTTTAGCGTGCTGGCATTACCTTGTATGTATTGGCTAGGCTTAGAATTATTTGAGTCATCGGTGACAGCTTGGTTAGCAGTTGCTATAATAGCTGTGTCGCCTTTTCAGGTAGTTTATGCTCAGGAAGCTCGACCTTACAGTTTGTTGGTCATGTTAATTTTACTGTCAAGCGCGGTCTTGCTACGAGGAATGCGCCGAAAAACTAATAGTAGTTGGGCAATTTATGCTGTAACATTAGTAGTTGGATTTTATTCTCACCTCTTATTTGGAATAGTTGCAATAGGACATGGAATCTATGTATTAATTATCGAAAAATTCCGGTTTAACAAGACGGTAATTGGCTATTTGCTAGCATTAATAGCAGGGTTGATTGCTCTGTCTCCTTGGATTATAGCTTTTATAAAAAATTCGGGCAATGCCACTGATAAAACATCCTGGCTGTCTCTGAGAAGACCTGTTTCAGAATTGATGAAAAGTTGGCTATTGAACATTAGCAATCAATTTTTTGATGTGGGATTTTACTGGAATTTGCCACGACCCTATTTGATATCTACTCTGCCAGTTATTTTAATGATTTTAATAATGGTAGGGTATTCTTTTTATTTACTTGTAAGTAAAACGGAGATGCGAGTTTGGTTGTTTGTTGTGACATTAACGTTCGTGATAGTAGGATTTTTATTACCAGCGGACTTAATTAGGGGAGGGATTCGATCTGTCAACACTCGTTACATGATTCCCTGTTATTTAGGAATCCAGATATGTGTGGCTTATTTTTTTACTCAAGTTCAAGTTACAACTCAATTACAAAAGGTGTGGAGATTAGCTCTAGTTGTTCTGCTCTCAATTGGAATTGCGTCTTGCTGCCTCTATGTGTCAGCAGATCATTGGTGGAATAAAGACCGCTCTTATATTAACATCCGAATCGCCCGCACAGTCAACTCAGCTTCTAAGCCATTAATTATAACAGAGTTTACCGAGTATAGTGTAGATACGATCGGAAATTTACTCGGTATGAGTCACCAAATCGATCCCAAAGCTAAATTATTACTAATGTCACCTAAAAATAATGTTGAAATTCCGGAAAAATTTAACGAGATATTTTTGTACAGTATTTCTCCCGAATTAAAGACAAAAATTGCCCAAAGTAATCAATATAAAATACAAACAATCTATGGTGAAAATGACGCAATGATCCTAGGAAAAATAGTCAAAAAATGATGTTTTATATAGCAACCGCAGGTGAGTTTGTTTAAAATGGAATCTACCAAAGATCGCGATCGACTAAATTCTCATAACCCTTCACTGGACAAGTGGCTGCGATTTTTAATTATCGCCGTATTAGTCATAGGCATTTTATTTCGATTCGCCAATCTCGATCGCAAATTTTACTGGATCGACGAAACATATACTTCTTTGAGAGTTTCGGGCTACACCGAAGCCGAAATAATCAAACAAATTTCGTACCCGAAAATAACCTCGCCTGCGGATTTACAAAAATATCAGCAGATAAATTCCGAAAAAACTTTAAGCGATACCCTGAATTCTTTAGCAACAGAAGACCCCCAACACCCCCCTCTGTATTACGTACTAGCGCGATATTGGGCGCAATGGTTCGGCAGTTCCGTTGCCGCAATGAGAAGTTTGGCTGCGGTGATTAGCCTGCTAGTATTTCCCGCAATTTATTGGCTGGCTTGGGAGTTATTTGAATCTTCAGCAGTAGCGTGGATGGCGATCGCAATTTTCGCAATTTCTCCCTACCACATCATATTTGCCCAAGAAGCAAGACAGTACAGTTTGTGGACAGTAACTACTATTTTATCCAGTGCAGCCTTGCTGCGAGCAATGCGCTCTGACGAAAATCAAAATCCTGTCGCCTTAGTTCTTTCCTGGGCGCTTTATGCAGGCACAGCAACACTGGGATTGTACACCCATTTGTTATTTGTCTGCGTTGCCGCAGCCCACGCAATCTACGTCGCAGTTATTGCCAACTGGCGCGATGTGAAAACATTCATTTCCTATTATGTAGCAGCTTTAATCGCTTTGATCGGCTTCATGCCTTCCCTCATAAATACTGTAGAAAACTTCAATCAAGTTAGAAGCACAACAGTATGGGCCGAACAAACAAATTACTTAAGATTAGTCAGCAGGTGGGTTGGTTCCCTCAGCATAGCATTTTTTGATATAGGCATTGATGGCACTGCCAACGCCACACAACTAGCCTTGCTAATTCCAGTTGGTATCATGATTCTAGCTTTAGTCGGCTATGCCCTTTATTTTTTATACCGACAAACACCAAAGCGAGTGTGGTTGATTGTATTGTTATTAATTGCAACAACTGCTTTGTTTTTAGCAGTACCCGATCTAATCAAGGGTGGAAGGCGATCGGCAAATCCGCGATATTTAGTTCCTTGTTATGTGGGAATTCAGCTAGCACTGGCTTACCTGCTGTCGGCGAAAATTAGTAACAATTTGGAGAAGTTAAAACAGCAAAAACTGTGGAGAACAGTTATAGTTGCAGTTTTTTCCGCCGGTATTATATCCGGTGGAGTTAGTTCTCAAGCAGATATTTGGTGGAATAAAGGCAGCGGTTGGTTGCGTGCCTTGGAAGTAGCTGGGACTGTCAATCAAGCCAGCAATCCCCTAATTATCAGCGATGCCAATATAGCACATATCATGCCTTTAAGTTATCACCTACAACCAAAAGTCAAACTGCTAATAGAACCCCGCTGTTACACTTCTTGCTACAAAAATCGAGAATTGGCAAAGAAAAAACCCCAACCGCCACCAATTCCCGGCGGTTTCAGTGAGTTGTTTTTATACAGACCGTCCTCTACTTTGCGATCGGCAATTCAGCAACAAAACTATCAAATAGATCCGGCTGACCCTAATGTCGAGCTTAATCTGTGGAAAATTACCAAAAAATAATCTAAAACATTAAGGCAAAAAACACGGGTTTGCTACCAAAAAATAAATGTCTTATTCACTGCGACCTACTGACCATAAACGGTATTTTTAGAACTATGTCGCAAGTACAGCACTTTGCGTGACTAAGAGGTACAGTAACAGCAGTGAGCCAAATAATTTTCGATTTGCTTACTTGAACATAA
>NZ_JAUBUG010000155.1:0-3748 GCF_036705345.1 Microcoleus sp. B3-D2 | reverse complement strand
GGAAATTAGTTTCCACCCATTCCCCCCCAGATGTCAAGCCTGATTTTGTTAAGAAAGATGTGAGTAAGGCATAGCTTTTTTAGGGGGGCTGGGGGGGAGCGAAAGGTTTGAAAACACGCCCTAGCCCCTCTTTTTACTCGATGTAACCCGTGTGTTTCATAAACCGTTCAGTTGAATTCTGCGATTGTTGCAACGCCCGATCGACTGAAAGGCGATTCGTCAGCGCTGCTGCCATCGTTTGCCCAACCGAAGAACCGATCGCCTGAAATTCTGGAATATCCACATATTGAATGCCCTTGTAAGGGGTTGGATTTGCTGCTGGGCGGCTAATATCGGCAGATTGGATCGACCTGAGTACGATCGAAGCAAACGGTGCAGCTTTTTGATAGTTGCGATTGTTATAGGTGGAAGTCCGCGTACCTGGTGGTACACCAACCCAGCCATTTTGGTCAGCCACCAATTGGATGTATTCCTTTGAGGTTGCCCAGGCAACGAACCTTTGAGCAGCTTCGGGGGATTTTGAGGTTTTTGGAACCGCTAGTGCCCAGGCCCAGAGCCAATTCGAGCCGTTGGGATATCTTTCAATTGGCGCACGGGCAAAGCCAACTTTGTCATAAACTTGGGATTCTTTTGGATTGGATAACAGTCCTGCTGCAACGGTTGCATCTACCCACATCCCGCACTTACCCGTCGAGAATAGCGCTAGATTCTCATTAAATCCATTGGAACTGGCACCCGGTGGGCCATATTTGTTGAGCAAATCGACATAGAAGGCGATCGCTTCTTTCCAGGCTGGAGTATTTATAGTGGGTTGCCACTTCATGTCAAACCACTGTCCGCCAAAGGTGTTGACCAATGTGGACACAAATCCCATGTTTTCGCCCCAACCGGGTTTTCCACGCAGACAAACACCGTAGACTCCATTGGCTGGATCGTGAACCTTACTCGCCCATTCTCTGAGCTGGGGATAGGTTGGCTGTTCGGGAACCGTAATCCCTGCTTTTTTAAACAAGTCTTTTCGGTAATACAGCATGGAACTTTCCCCATAGAACGGCACAGCATAAAGTTTGCCGTTGTTGGAAAGCCCTTCTCTGATGGGTTTTATCAGGTCATTTACGTCGTAGCTGGCGGGTAGATCTAATGGTTTTAACCAATCTCGTCTCGCCCAAATCGGCGTTTCATAAGACCCGATTGTCAGGACATCAAATTGCCCGCCCTGGCTAGCAACGTCTGTGGTTGTGCGTTGGCGCAACACGTTTTCTTCTAGGACAACCCACCTCAGTTGAATGTCTGGGTTGGCTTGTTCAAACTTGCTTGAAAGGCCTTGCATGACGACCATATCGCCATTATTAACAGTAGCGATCGTCACTCTGGTTTTCCCTGCTGCTTGGGAACCTGTCCCACAACCATGCAGCAGTTGCACAAGCACGACTCCAACGAGGAATGCAACCAGCAATTTAGCGAAGCGGGGGATACGCATCGCATAACTCCTTTGATATTAAAAAAATCCGATGACTAAATTGTTGAGTTTATGCCTAATATTGAGCGATTTCTCAATAATTGAATTATATTAGGTAACCTTAAATACTGAACGCTTAAAGAGTATTTGCAACATATATTCACAAGGGGTTAAAGATATGACAGCTAGAGCAAGCTATGACTTTGCTGGTAAAACGATTCTGATTACGGGCGGTGCTGGTGATATTGGTCGGGCTACTGCACAGCGTTTTGCTGCAGATGGTGCAGGTGTAGTAATCCTAGACTTAAACGAAGCGAAGATGGCAGAGGTTGCTCACGAATTGGAAGCCTATAAAATTCCAGTTGCTACCTTTCGCTGCAATGTCACCGATCCTGATGACGTTGCTCAAGCCTTTTCTGGTGCTGTAGAGCAATTTGGGCGGATCGATTATGTTTTCAACAATGCAGGTTATCAAGGAGTGTTTGCCAAAACCGACGAGTATCCCGAGGAGGATTTTCAAAAGGTCATTGACATCAATGTTGTCGGAGTTTTTCACGTCCTCAAAGCGGCGGCACAACACCTACGCTTTGAGGGTGGAGGAGCGATCGTCAATATGGCAAGCCATGCAGGAGTGGCTGGTCCTCCAAATATGCTCGCCTACTCAGCCTCGAAGTTTGCCGTAATTGGGATAACTCAGACAGCAGCGAAAGACTTGGCTGCCTACCACATTCGGGTGAATGCCGTCTCGCCTGCGCTGATTGGTCCGGGCGTGATGTGGACGCGGCAGACTGAATTGCAGGCGGGTGTAGGGTCACAGTATTTTGATGCCGATCCTAAAGTGGTAGAGCAGCAAATGATTAATTCAGTACCGATGCGGCGTTTGGGGAGTCTTGAAGAAGTTGCTAACGGTGTGGCATTTCTCATGAGCGAGGAGGCTAGCTACATTACGGGGTTTAACTTGGATCTGACTGGCGGACTATAGGGAAAAGGGTAAGTTGTTGTGCATCTAAGTTACATATTGAACTAATCGATTTAAGGGAAAAGGAACAGGGTGAAAGGTAAAAGGGAAAACCTTTCCCCCTTCGCCTTTAACCTTTTTCCCATGAGTGCATATTGCTTTCTTAAATGTGTGCCAGCTTATTACTCAGTTAGCAATGTTGTCAGCCTCCAGGATTGGTGCTGCAATGTTTTGCGGCCTTGGAGTTTTTTAAGACCACTTTCATTAACGTAGAATCTAATAATGTATAGAAAGCGAGTTGAGCAAAAAATGCCTCTTTGAGCAGATACTCAATTATAGAGATCTACTCCTTAGGGGGATGCATACCTTCCTATAGGTAGAACGTCAGGAACCTCAGCCTAAAGGCATGAGGCTTGAAGGAGAAATCTAACAAGCCGTTCTGACGGGCCTAAGTCTTAACTGGCTACGTTTTTTGAGTCACGACACCGGGAGAATGCGAAGCTAGTTCCCTGCTCTGTCGCTGGTAGTTAAACAGTCTTAAGGTCACTGAGACAGTGCTACGGGCCCGCGCAAGCTCATTAAACCTTGGCGAAGCTAACTTTACCCCGCAAGGGAGGCTCGAAAGAGCAAAACACTATGCGTACAGGGCTGGGAAGTTTGAGGCGGTAATTGTCCCGTTGAAAGTGCAACACAAAAGCACACTCCCGCCAACCAGTCCCAAGGCGGTAGTAAATCAAAAATGTAAAGCCGTCCTAAAAGGACGGGGTTTCTACCCATTTTTCTGATGAAAGAAGCCTTCTTAGAGCGGCGCGATGCCAGCAAAGCTGGCTTGCCCCTTCGGACTCGTAAGTTAGACCAGGCAGCTCGTGCTGCTTGGCTCTACTACATTGCTGGGAACACACAGGAAGAGATTGCGGCAAAGCTGGACGTGTCCCGGCAGGCTGCACATCTGTACAGGTGGGTTGAAAGATTGAGCCGCTTGCCGTGCGCTTGGCACATCTGAGGCTTCAATGGCCATCCGGACTAGGGTAGCTTCTTGTAAGTTAGTTATGATTAAAATTGCAACGGTGGGTTGAAAGCGAGTCCTGTTGTGTCCTCAAAACATTAATAATATTAATTTGTCAAAGAGGACAATAATATGTCAACGCGGACAGGTAATTTGTTAACTTGACATCAATCTGTTATCAGTGACAAATAATTTGTTACTGTACAACAGTAGAAAAAACAAAACCCGCTTTGTGGGCAGGCTTTAACTAGGGCTTGCTGAATAATCGAGTGCATATTGCGTCGCGAAAGGTTTCGAGCGCGCGAGCGAGAATAAAGTGCAAGAT
>NZ_JAUBUG010000154.1:0-3762 GCF_036705345.1 Microcoleus sp. B3-D2 | reverse complement strand
GCTTTGATTTCGCCTTTGAAAGTTCGTATCTGGACTCTTCAAGAATCCCCGTCCCTTTAGGGCTCGGGAGTATCAAAGCGAGAGATGTAGAACAAGTAACTGGAACTGGCAGTCTAGCAAGTCACTTCGCAGTATTCCTACTCTCATGATTTGAACAGGACTTACCCACCCGGAATCAAAAACCCGGTTTCTCTGTCAATATCTCTCGCTAGCAATGCACAATTTTTCTCAGAAACCGGGTTTTTTGCGTAAGTCTTGTTGAAGAAAGGGCGATCGCTCGACTCGCAGCAAGAACGTGCAAAAACAGCAAAAATGTGCAAGACATTCAAGATCGAAATCTGACATTGTTTAAGTCAGACAGAAAACTGATCGTTAAATTTGAAGCAAAATGGAGGATTTGATGATGGAAATTCGAGAACTTTGGCAAGAATTAGATGACGAACAAGCTGAAAAGCTTTCGGGTGGGGGTGAGGGTTGCTTAGCTTGGAGTATTGGATTCTCCGATGTCGTTCGACCAAGCACCTCAAAGGCTCCATCCTCTTCCACTTTCCCTACAGGAAGTAGTCTGTCTGAAAGCTCAATTGTTCCAGCGGCAGGAAAGATTAGCGGAACATGACTGCTGTGAGCGATCGCCCTTGAATGCCGTTATCTTATTTGTGCGATCGCATTTCCCATAATTTGTCTGTTTGAAAAGTCGGGAGGAGAAAAATGTTTGGCAAACACCAAACTAAAAATTCATCAAAATCAGTGTTGGATGTTAAAAAAATACATCCGCTAGTGATGGATTTAAACGAACAAAGTCAGGAATCAATTTCTGGCGGACAACTCCCAGAGGAGTTCGCGGCTGAGTCAGCGACTTTATATGCGATCGCTCTCCCTTCTTTCCTGAGTCAAGCCAACAAGGCCAAACAATAGTAATTGTAACAGGAGGCTTGGAAATGCTTAATCAGAGTCCTTGGCTGAGCGATCGCGAACTTCAAGATATTTCCGATACGGAAGCCAATTTAATCGCAGGCGGTCAAGTTAGCAGCGTTAGTCAACTTTCGGATGTTCGGCCGTCAGGTCTGACGTTTTGGGGGGTAAGAACTACGGGCGGAGTTTGGACATTTTGGTGGGATCGCGCTACTAGAAAGTTTGGCTTTAGTTACCAGTTGACTTGAATCCCAAGCAGCCTACTTATCGAGTTGGTAGTTGGTAATTGGCGATCATTCGTTGAGCGGGGGCGGGTTTATGAGATGATGGCTCTCAGGCGATTATTGTTGGTGAAACCCGCCCTTACAAGACCTTGCATTAATATCACAGATCGATCGTCCTCGCTCTAACCAATAACAACTGCCAACTGCCAACTACAAACTACCAACTGACTAATGACTACTAACTAATGACTAATGACTCATCTTTTGAATTTCTCCGCACCGCCAAACCGGATGAATTCTTGCCGCCCGTCAGCCGCTGGATAACGGCGGGCGGATTATTTTTGTTGGCAACTTTTGGCAGTGCGATCGCCCTTGCTGCTGTCGCTAAATATAATGTTACCGTCAGAGCTCCCGCTACCGTCCGTCCGGCTGGAGAAATTCGCATTGTAGAAGCGGCGACAGCAGGCACGGTGAAAAGCATTCATGTGAAAGAAAATCAGGCTGTCAAACAAGGAGATGCGATCGCCCTAATCGACTCTTCCCAACTTTTAACTAAACAAAGCCAACTGCAAGGAAATATCCAGCAAAACCAACTGCAACTGCGTCAAATTGCTGCCCAAATTAGCGCTTTAGACGATCGCCTTGCAGCGGAAACCCAGGCAATAGAAGGCGCAGTTGCCTCTGCCCAAGCAGATTTAAGCCGCAGCCAGCGGGACTATGGAGAACGGCAAATTACCTCGCTAGCTGAAGTTGAAGCGGCCAAAGCTAATGTACAATTAGCCCAGTCGGAATGGGAAAAATCCCTGCCGGAATTGCAAAAAGAACAGGCTTCCTTGCAAACAGCCGCAGCAAATTTAAAGGCTGCCGAGGCAAATTTAAAAGCAGCCGTTTCTAAGCGCGATCGCTATCAGTCAATCCAAGAAACAGGCGCTATTTCGCTGGATTTATTGGAGGAGACGAAACTTGCCGCGCAGCAGCAAGAACAAGCCGTGGCAGGGCAAAAAGCCGCCGTAGAAGCGCAAAAAAAAGCTGTTGAAAGCCAAAGAAAAACTGTTGACAGGCAGCAACAAGCTGTTGAAGTGTCCGCAGCTAAATTGAAAGTTGTGGAAGCTGCATTGAATCCTAGTGCCGCACCCGTGGCGATCGCCCAACAGCAAATTGCTCAAGAAAAAGCCAAGGGTGAAGCATCTTTGGCAGCGTTGAAAAAAGAACGATTAACTTCGATTCAGAGTCGCGCTGACATCGAAAATCAAATCAATCGCGATCGCCAAGAGCTCAAACAAATTGATACCGAACTTGCAAAAAGTATTGTTCGTTCTCCAGTAGACGGCACCATTCTCAAACTAAATCTGCGAAATCCCGGACAAACTGCACAACTCGGCGCGGCAATTGCTCAAATTGCT
Source organism: Microcoleus sp. B3-D2 (assembly GCF_036705345.1). Taxonomy (NCBI): domain Bacteria; kingdom Bacillati; phylum Cyanobacteriota; class Cyanophyceae; order Oscillatoriales; family Microcoleaceae; genus Microcoleus; species Microcoleus sp. B3-D2. Next base: position 1,223 of record NZ_JAUBUG010000154.1, on the reverse strand, counting down.
CCTGCTAATGCTGCGATTGTCGTCAAAGCTCGCGTCGCTGCTCCCGATATTGGTAAAATTGCGATCGGTCAAACATCTATCCTGCGGATTTCTGCCTATCCCTATCCCGACTACGGCGTACTAGAAGCGAAAGTTAGTGCGATCGCACCCGATGCCATTGCTGGTGAAAATAACAGTCCGCCTTACTATGAAGTGACTGTTATGCCCCAAAGAACTTATTTAGTCAAGCGCGATCGGGCTATTAGCCAATCTGCCGATCCACAGTGCTGTCAGTATCCTATTCAAGCCGGAATGGAAGTTACAGCAGACATTATTTCTCGACAAGAAACCGTACTTACATTTATTCTCAGAAAAGCCAGGATGCTCGCTGATGTTTAACCAACTTTACCATCACCCATTAGTATATTTGATTATGTAATTCACCGCGACGTTCTTAGGGCGAGTCGATGTACTGGTACGCACGGCATCTTTACCTATCTTCAACTTGACCGATTCACCAGTCAAATCACGTATGGAAACGCAACCTGGAGCAACGCGCTCAGCATTGCCGAAGCAGCGCCATAACCTAGCAATATTGTTGCCCTTGCTGTTGCCCGATTAGGCTTGTTTGCCTTCAAGATTAAGAAACAGCTAGGTTTTTTTTACAGGGCTAGGTGTTGAAAGCGATCGCATTTTTCCAATAAGCGCGATCGCCTCCCATGTAGAAATTTATATTTTGCGGATTTAATAGTAAAATTTTGTCCTGACTGAAAACAACCAGGGTACAAGCCCCCGGATAAATCCGTGGGGTCGCTTTCTTCAATTCTTTAATCTAAAATCTAAAATCGATTAACTATCACCTTCTTTTTAGCCGATCGCTAATCTGTACAATAGCCTATACTGCCCTTAACACAAAACTAAAAATTATGCAAGTCACTCGATTATGCGACTGGTAACTAACAGCTAGCGACTGTTATTATACGACGTATGCAAAGACTGTACTTTTAGGGTGCTCTGCGGCGCACCATACAAGTACACATAGTGTCAAAATTGAAGGAATGCAGCGTAAGTCCTACAAATGAGAATTTCGCCGCAATCAGATTAAGTCAGTTTTGTCAGTTGCTTTGGCAAGCTTAGATTTGGAAAATGAAGCAGCCTTGGGATTAAATACAGCGGATTCCAAGTTTATGAAGTACAGTAGCAGCAGCTTGTAAACCAGTTTTTGAAGTGCTTAATATTAACCA
>NZ_JAUBUG010000153.1:0-3787 GCF_036705345.1 Microcoleus sp. B3-D2 | reverse complement strand
ACTAGGGCCCAATGACTGACATTCATTATGTTTGAATTTTAGTGGGCAAATTTACCTTTTTCCCTTCATTGCCTATAGTCGGTTTTATCTGCCTTCTTTACCTTTTGTGGAAAAAGTAATTATGTTAGCACAAGTAATCAAACGAGCTTATTACTTAAATAAGCACCTGGAAGCCCCGCTGCTTAAAGATCGGGAAGAGTATCTGCAATACCTGGCCAACAAAGGGTTAGGCCGGCACACACTGAAATGTGTTGCCGATTATCTTTTGCGGATAATCGAATTTCTAAATTTGGAAGATACTCGAGTTGTCACGATCCAAGCCATCGAAAAGGCTGCTACTGCCTGGGGCGGCTTTCAATTCAACCATCCGATGAAGAAGACATTCTCCAGAACGGGAGAAAAGAAGTTTACCCTGATCGCTATAGATTGGCTGAAAAGGATCAATCGCTTAGAGCGCCTTCCAGAAGAACAAATCCCGCTGTTCAGCCAAATGTTCGAGCGCAGGTACACCCTCAAACGGCATACTTCCGCACCTTTATTAAAAGAACGCCTCCTGTATTTGCAACACTGGGCTGATCTCAACGCTAAAAACGGCACCCTGCGCAGAATTGCACAATACCAACTGCTGATCATGGATTTACTACACTTCGATACTGTCCGAATGGTCTCCGTTCATGAAATTGAAAAGGCTGCACTGAAATGGGCAAAAAATAAGAAGGTTCGTTGGTGGAATCATACCTTCTCAAAATTTTCTCAAAGACGGTTCGTCAATGATGCTACGTGTTGGTTCAAGATGTTGGGTTGTTTAAAAGAAGAACCTGAGCCTCCTATTCCTTTCCAGGAATACCGGGACAAATACGTGGAATATATGCTCCAGGAGCAAGGGTTGGCGACAGAAACTGTTCATGGCCGGTCATCCCTGCTGAAGAACTTTTTGATTAACGTAAGTAAACAAGTAGAAACCTTTGCCGCCATTTTGCCGAACACGATTGATGAAGTGCTGGCCAAGAAACATGATAAAGAAGGATTGTCCAGGAGGTCCATACAGTCGTATGCATCGGTAGTCAGGTCCTTTTTACGATATGCGGAGGGCCAGCAGTGGTGTTCAAAAGGGGTTGCTTCGTCTATTAAGGCGCCACGAGTATATCATTACGAAACACTTCCCTCATCACCCAATTGGAAGGATGTTAAAAAACTCTTGGCCAATAGCCAAACGGATTATGCCACGGATGTCCGGGATTACGCGATCCTTCTATTACTTACTGTCTATGGCATGCGTAGAAGTGAGGTCGCTGGTCTGAAGTTGCAGGATATTGACTGGGAAAAAGAACAAATCTATTTGAGGAGATCAAAAAGATCAAAACCTCAGGTATTCCCTTTCTCCAAAACTGTTGGAGATGCAATATTACGTTACCTAAAGGAGGTCAGACCCAATCATTGCAAGCTGAACCAATTGTTTGTCGCCCGGCGATCACCTTACCAAGCGCTAACGGCAGGCGCCATCTTTGCCATCGTTAATAGACGGCTTAAGCCGCTTCATCTTCCAATCAAACATCACGGCCCTCACGCTTTACGACATGCCTGTGCTACACATCTAATAAATGAAGGCTTCTCTTTAAAAGAAATCAGCGATCATCTGGGTCACCAGGGGTTGGAAACTACACGGATATACGCAAAGGTAGACCTGATCAACCTTCGCAAAGTTGCTGAACAAAACTGGGAGGGCCTACTATGAAACTCTATCAGCTAATCAATCAATATGTGGCCTATCGAAAAGCGCTTGGTGAGAAGTTCAAAACAAATGAGGCATATCTTAACGCTTTTTGCCGAACTATTGGAGTGGAAACGCCCATCGGTTCTATTACAGAGGAAATGGTGCATCATTTTCTTTACGCGAAATCTGAAATAGTAACTACCGGATGGTTTATTAAGCATACAGCACTTTTGGGAATGTATCAGTATGCTGTGAGCCGCAACTATGTAAAGAAAATACCTCTTCCTAAAACCTTACCTAAGCGTCCCCAGGGTCTTATACCTTATATATACTCTCAGCAGGAGTTTACACTTCTTTTTGATGGGGCTTTAGTCTATCAGAAAAATAGAAGTCATATAGAGCCCTATATGGTTCGCACATCGCTTGTGTTGACTTATACATTAGGTCTAAGAGTTAACGAGACATTGTCTATTACTCTTGGAGACATTGATATGGACAACATGGTAATTACCATACGGCAATCGAAGTTTTATAAATCAAGACTGGTTCCGTTCAATCGACAGATAAAGAAGCTATTGAAAAAATATTTACAATGGCGTAAAAAACATCGGCAATCGCAACAGATTGAAGCTCCTTTTTTTCTAACCCAGCACGGAGAACCGTTCAACGCAGATACGCTTCGGGATATCTTTCATCGGATTAGAAACGAGGTAGGCATCTGTCGAGAAGACGGCTCCTACTTCCAGCCCAGACTGCACGATCTCCGCCATACTTTTGCTGTCAATCGGTTGCTGAGCTGGTACAAGGAAAAAAAAGATGTGCAGCAGTTGCTACCCATATTGTCTGTTTATATGGGACATACCTATCTGGCTCATACGTCTGTCTACCTAAGCATGACGGACAATCTTCTGCGGGAAGCTAACACCCGATTTGAAAACTACGTTAAAACAAAAAAATCATGAAAGACATATTATTTATAAGCGTTTGGATAAAACGCTTTTTGCTGGAATACCTTGTCAGCACCAGAAACCTTTCAAAAAACACACAACTAAGTTATAGGGACACGTTCCGGCTGCTACTACCTTTTGCTGCAGAAAAGAATAAAAAATCAATCGACAAATTAGCGGTCGAAGAAATGAATCCTAATATTCTTAAATCCTTCCTTGTGGAGTTGGAAGAGAAACGGAACTGCTCTATTGCTACTCGCAACCAACGGCTGGCAGCTATCCATGCTTTTGCGAAGTTTATTGGACTGCATAGCCCGGACCATTTGGAGTGGTGCAGACAGGTTCAATTGATCCCGTTCAAACATGCAAAGCATACATTAATTACCTATCTTGAAAAAACAGAAATGGATGCACTATTAAATGCGCCGGATAGAAGTAATGATCAGGGGCAACGGGATTATGCACTCCTGCTTTTTCTTTATAATACCGGCGCGCGGGCAGATGAAGTTGCGCAGCTGAAAATAGGCGATCTGAATATAACGGGTCTATCCAAAAAAGACCTGGCTACTGTGCTTATGAAAGGGAAAGGTAATAAGCCACGACGTTGTCCTTTATGGCAACAGACAGCGCTTGAACTCAATGGTATAGCTAACCAGCGTATGGCGTCAGAGCACGTGTTTTTAAATAGACTCAAACAACCTATCACCCGCTTTGGCATACATGCTATGGTAAAAAGATATGCTGAAAACGTTGCTCAAAATCTACCTACTTTAAAGGGGAAAAAAGTAAGCCCACATACGATAAGGCATACAACTGCGACCCATTTACTTCAGGCTGGGGTTGATATAAACACAATAAGAGCATGGCTTGGGCACGTCTCCATCAATACCACTAATATCTATGCGGAAGTTGATTTGGAAATGAAAGCAAGAGCTTTAGCATGTTGCGAAATAGAAGAAAAAAGCAAAAGAAAACCAACACATTGGAGAGATGATAAAGATTTAATGGTATTTTTAGAGAACCTGTAAAAAGGAAACAGCAGTTATGTGTTGTTAAGTCTTTGTAATAAGCCATTTTTGGCTATAAGCACTAATAGGCAACACATAACTGCCTACGCAGCATAAGA
>NZ_JAUBUG010000152.1:0-3874 GCF_036705345.1 Microcoleus sp. B3-D2 | reverse complement strand
TATTAGTTACCCCACTAGAGCTAGAGTTTTATTTATGTATCTTAACATAGTTTTGTTTTTTATCGCCGACCTACTTAGTCATATTAAGTTGATGGATGTAATAAATATAAACTTTACGCTATCACACTAGAGTAATTTAGTCAATCAATACTTTATATTTTTTATCATCAACGCTTGCGTTTTTAAACCAAGTGCGATTGCCTTAATAATGTTCATTTTAGATAAACTTCCCGATTCTTTCTTCGCGCATATCGGGAATAATCGTATCCCAATTAATCAGTTCTAGATTTTTTATTGATGATGCTTTGACGACTAAGACTCCACCAACATAATGAACCTCGCATTCTCGATCCATATTTGCTGGTTGGCTGTTGCCAGTTTCATCGGGCGGCGAAGCTACTTCCTGCTTTCTGCGCTGCCCTAACAGGAAATCAGCAAATTTGAGGATTTCTTGCAGTTCGATTTCAGAGAAATTTTTCAGTTTGTCAACAATTTGTTCTTGAATAGGTATCACGGCTATTTTTCCTTGCTTAACACGACCGCTAGATTCAGTTTAACCTGAGACAGGAGCGATCGCCCTTCGCCTTTTTCAAAGCAAGTGCGATCGCCCACGAGGAAAATTTCTACAATATCAGATGAGCCAATCTTGCTCTCAGGCAAAAAATCATGTCAACCTCTACGAAAAGGCAGCCTCCCGGTATTGTGGCGATCGCCCGGAAAGCCTCAAAATGGTTTACCGAAGCGTCCCCAATTCAGATTTAATCATCCCGCTCTCCTGCACAACAGCCGACGCTGCTTCCCCCAAAATCCTGTGTGCAGCCGTCGTCGGATGAATGCCGTCCCAGAACAAAAATCGATCGGGACTACCACAAACACCTCCACCCGATAAACACGCACTCGTCACATTAGTCAAGCCATATTTAGCCGGAGAAGTAATGGCTTCCCGATAAAGCGCATTAGCATCCAGAGTCGCAATCTTTAAGTCAGAATGCTGTTGACTTAATACCTTAACCGTGCGCCTCAAACCCTGATTGTGTGCTTGTGTTAATGCAGTGAGCCTTGCAGAATTAACGCCTGTTCGCGTCGCCGGTAACTGCCCCAAATCGGGTAAATTTGCCAGCAGGATATTTTTGGCACCCACACCAGCAAGAGACGCGATCGCCCTCGCCACATTTTCAACGGGAATATTCGCATTATTTCCCCCCTGCAAATAGTCATTTGCCCCCGCCCACAGTACATACACCGCATGAGGGTTTGCCTGTTTTTGGGATTTAGTCCATGACTGAACTTGAGTTAACAAACCAGGGACAAGGCTATTGCGATCGCTCCCCGTTGTTGCACCTCCATAGGCCAAATTAGTGATTCGTTCAGGTGGCAACTTTAGGCGATCGGCAAGATATTCTACCCAAACCTTACCATTCGAGTAACGCCCTTGAAAGTAAGTGGAACGAGGCGGATATTGACCCCCGCTCGCTCGAAACACCATTCCCATATCCGAAAGACTGTCCCCAAATACATATAGTTCATTGACAGCCTCAGAACTTTGAGCTGATAGCATGAGTGCAACCATAAAAGATAAAAACGCAATAATTACTGCAAAAAATGTTCTTTTTAACACTTAGTATTAGTTAGATTCGTAAAATAATTGATAATTTGCGATCGATAATTACCGACTTCGTGATTTTGACATTTAGTGTTAGTTATATTCTTGAAATAGCTTAAATATTTTCCCCAATTACTAATCTATCAACTTTGGGAAAAATGTGAGGAGTAAAACTGAATTTTAATTGTGGGTTGCCTCACTCCACGGCTCAACTTACATAGATTGGTGATGTCCTTGACACTTTTCTCATGGTATCTAGCTCATAGCGCTATAGAGGGGATAAAACCGTACATCTTTTGGGAGATTACCCAATAAAGTTAGGCAAGAGGCGAACCAGCAGCATCCCGGTTTTAAGCTAGCACAAGCTTTAAAACGCTCCTTTTGTTAAGAGGTGATAGCCACTCCTCCTACGAATGCAGTTTACGCTTCTGTTGACGCTTAACTATTCTCCTCTATTGATAGTTGTTTTACTTAACCGGGCTCCTCCCTACAAAAACCTCCCAAACAACCACCCTTGAGATAACTATCAATCACGAAAAAAAAGAATTGATTCAAAAATGATTTACTGGGCGATCAAGAAATTGACCGCACTTTTGTTCCTTGAAAGCCGACACAAAACAAAAACCCTCCCCAACAAGGAGAAGGGAGGGTGAAAAGACAGTGAAAATTTTAAGTTTTTGCAGAATTAACAATAAGGAGTTACATCTTCGCCGCACTCGTCAGCCAAATAACACAAAGCTCGAAAGCGCAGCCCAACCACTTGCTCGTAAAGCGGATTTAACTTGCACAGCGGCGGAATGGATAATAAAGTGCGATCGCCCATTTTGACTTCCCGCTCAAACGGACACTGGCTGGGAATAAACTTACACAGCAACCGAGCCAACTTTTGACTTTTAATTGCAGTATTATCAAGCCATTGTTTTAGCGGATGCAAGGGGTCAAAGTGTGGCTTTTGACCGTAAGGTTGAGAATTTGTAGCGACATTAACGGCGGTTTCTTGTTTGCCAAATCCTACCCAATTTGGCAGAGTTCGGTAGGAGACTGTATGCTCAAATACGTTCATTTTGCTCTCTTCCTCTTTTATAACGAGGTGCCAAGAACTCTCTGTAGAGCTTGTGCGATATTATCTACAATCAGTATCTACAGCATCTCGTTTTGCTTTACCGGATTGAACTTCTTAAATTAATGACTTAGGGCGAGAAAAGTAGTTCCTGATTTTTTTAAAAGGCGGTGTGCGCTCTAAAAAGTGTCCTCATTTCAAGCCCAACGATTGATTGATAGGGTAAAAATTCTGTCTTCTACGTTCTAGCTTCAACCTTCGGTTGACTCTCCTTTTGTAGTTCAATTACAATTGTGACGCATCGAGGTGAATTATCCTATACGTGAAAATGCGGAACTTTTAATAAAACTTATAATATTTTTAAATAAGCTCTGCTGCAAAAAACCCTGAAACCTCGCCCCAACAATCTTTGCTCGCGCTCGCTCAGAAACTTCTACAATGAGAAATAATCGGTATCACCGCCCTCACAACCCATGAGCAACCCAGAAACCAAAGCTATCACCCGCGAATTGCAAAGCCACGCCGCCATTCTCGGTGGCTTCGTCTCCCTCCTCTGGATTATCGAAATTGTCGATGTATTCCTGTTCGGAGGCAGGCTGAATGACTACGGAGTCCGCCCCCGCAGCATCGACGGACTTGAAGGCATCCTGTTGATGCCTTTTCTGCATGGCAGTTTTGCTCACTTAGCCGCCAATACCCTCCCTTTTGTGACATTGGGTTGGTTGATCATGCTGCGAGAAATGAGCGACTTTTTTATCGTGAGTGCCGTCACTGTGCTAGTCAGCGGATTCGGAGTTTGGCTGACTGGCGCGCCCTATTCCGTTCACATTGGTGCCAGCGGATTAATCTTTGGTTACTTCGGCTTCTTGCTGCTGCGGGGCTATTTTGAACGCAGCTTTACCTCTATTTTGGTATCTTTAATTGTCGGTTTCTTCTACGGCAGTTTAATTTGGGGAGTTGTGCCCTCGCAGCCGGGAGTTTCCTGGCAAGCGCATTTCTTTGGCTTTGTCGGCGGGGTATTAACAGCTCAACTTTTGGGGCGGCGGAAACGGGAAATTAACTAGGATTAGGACTTATGGTGTATCCTATCATCACCTTAGTTTATTGCCCCGAACTTATCTGAAAGCGTAGGTTTTTTTTGATACTCCCGAGCCCTAAAGGGACGGGGATTCTTGAAGAGTCCAGATACGAACTTTCAAAGGCGAAATCAA
>NZ_JAUBUG010000151.1:0-3933 GCF_036705345.1 Microcoleus sp. B3-D2 | reverse complement strand
CAGAGGTACTGGAATAAAAATGAATCCTCCTGTTTTTAAAATCTTAAAGCCTCCCAAGCCTTAAGTAAACCGTATTGGAATTGGTCATTGGTCATTGATAAAATGACAACAGTCAACAGTCAACAGTTAACAGGCTAATTCCCCAAAAAATAGCGTCTGCTGCGTCAATTAAGCCTGCGGCTGTATCAGGAAAGGCTGCGGTAAGGTATTTTAAAAGCATAGTGCGATCGCCCCCGGTGAGTGCAATTTTGCTATCAGGAAACAAACACCGCCAATCTTCAATAAAATCCCTAACTCCTGCCACCGTCGCATACACAACTCCGCTTTGAATTGCCTCAGCAGTATCTTTCGCCCAGCGGTGCGGCAGATTTTCTGGTAAACTAATTAAAGGTAATGCAGCGGTTTTTTTACTTAGCGACGATAACTGCAAACCCAAACCTGGTAAGATTGCGCCCCCAACTAAATACCTATTGACATCAGCCCCAGTAAATGTTAAAGCTGTACCAGCATCTATAAGTAAAACTGGCCAACCGAATTGGTTGCCAGCCCCCAGTACAGCCAAAGCTCTGTCAATTCCCAGGGTAGGATAGAGTCCACCGATCGGCAACTGGTCTAAAGTAATAATTCGGACATTAGGATAACTCTGCCAAATTGCTGTTTGTTGGGTAACTACTGAGGCCACAATTAGAGGCAGCGGCACTAAAGAAAGTGTGTGAGGACTAGAAAAAGTGGGAGTAGCAGGAAGAGAAAGGAGATTTTGAGAAGATACTTCCTCGATCGACCTCATTACTATTTGCACCAAATATTCTGCCTTTTCCTGCTCGGAGAGCGTGGAAACAGTATCAGCATTGAGATGCTCTGTATCCCATGTTTTCTCCAGGGTTTTGCCCACAAATAATCCCCAGTGCAGCCGGGAATTGCCAATCGCCAAAGCTATTTTAATCTGGTCTTTACCTATTAATCCAGATATAAGGTTGCCAATTCTTGGTGGCGAACGAAAATTGTCGGGAATTGAGTTTTCCATGTTGATCGAGCGCGCGCAAACATTGAACTAAAGATAGATTTTAAATGAATTTTCTTCGGTTAAGCGGGCGTAAGGATTCAGGTATCTGAAACGTAGTCACAGAAAGACTTCTAGAATTCAATCCTTCGCTAAATCAACAGCTTAATTCTCAATAGGTACGAGAATCAAAGCTTTCATGGTTTCTTAATAAGAATGGATATTAGATGATTATTCGCTCGAATGGTTACACCGTATAGATTTTACTGCTTTTCACCTGACCTGAATCCTTACAAGCGGGCAGCTAACTCTATTTGACATCTGACCAAGTTCTAGGCCACGCGCCAATTAGTATTGTGGGCGACAGACGGCATACTTCCTAAATATAAATATTTGTAAAGCAAAAAATTGCTTTGCTCAGGCTGCATCATTTATAATGTCTTAAGATATTCCAAAAGTCCTGGTAGCTGCGATGGGGCTGTTGGCGGGGTAAGCAGAGGTTTAACAAACCCGACTCAATCAAAATACTGTACAACTCCTGAGTAAATATGTCTTTAAAAATACAAGAACACGAAAACCCCTGGCACAGAGTAACTTCGCGGTTGCCTGAATCTGAAAACTGGAGGCAGGAAGAAAGTCTTTCGGTGCCGGAAGTAGACCAACAAAAAGCCCTAATCGTGCAGATGCAGCAGCAAGTTCAGTTATCAAACTTGCTGAACCAAATTAATAACGAAATTCGCAGTACACTTGACATAGAAGAAATTTTGACATCGGCCTGCCGATTGCTGGGGCAAGCGTTAGAGTGCAGTCGCGTGAGCATTTTAGTCAAAGAATCAAATACAGAAAAAACTTTAGTCACGCGCGGAGAGTACAACGCGGGCGACTATCCGATTCAACTTGGTATGAAAGTACCGATGACGGACAACCCGCATTTGGCTGCCGTCATGTCTCAGCAAGAGTCGCTAGCAGTGACGAAGTTTCTCGATTTTCCGGGATTAAACCCACAAACCCGAAAAATTGCCGAAGCTTTGGAGATTAAGTCAATGGTGGCAGTAGCTACTCGCTACCAAGGTCAAGTGAATGGCATAATTGGCTTGCATCAGTGCGATCGCGAACGGGAATGGACTGATTGGGAACGGCAGCTTTTAGAAGGCGTAGCATCGCAATTGGCGATCGCGATCAATCAAGCCAAACTCTATAGCAAAACCAGGCGCCAAGCCGAACGAGAATCGCTGCTGCGGCTGATCGGCAACCAAATTCGCAGTACCCTAGATCTGGAAACTATCTTACAAACAGCGGTGAGGGAAGTCCGCCAACTGTTGCAGTGCGATCGAGTAATCATCTATCAGTTTCAAGACAACTGGCAAGGAAAAGTTGTTGTTGAAGATATGGTCATCCCTTGGCCTTCAATTTTAGGAGATATGGGGGCGGATAAGTGTTTCCGGGGAGATTACGCCGATCTTTACCAGCAAGGACGAGTCAAAGCCATTAATGATATTTTTAATGCTGGTTTAGAGCCTTGTCACGTTGATTTCTTAGACCGTTTGCAGGTAAAAGCTAATCTGATCGTGCCGATTGTTACATCGAGAACTGAAGAAAGTTCCCCCGAAACAGCCGGAAACTATAATCCTAAATTTCCCGGTAGGCTGTGGGGTTTGCTTATTGCTCACGAGTGCCGGGATACCCGCAATTGGGAGCGACAAGAAATGGAGTTGCTATCCCAGATAGCCAACCAAATGGCGATCGCCATTCAGCAAGCAGAACTTTACAGCCAAGTCCAAGATGCTGCGGTAAAATCTCAAGCTCAAACCCAGCAATTGCAGGCTGCGTTAGAAGAATTGCGATCGGCGCAACAGCAATTGATTCAAAGCGAAAAAATGTCAGGTTTGGGGCAAATGGTAGCGGGAATTGCTCACGAAATTAACAACGCCAACAATTTCATCCACGCTAACTTGTTTCATGCTCAAGAATATTTTAAAGCCTTGAACGAAGCTCTAGAACAGGCCGGGAATGCCTGCCCGGAAGCAGCGGAGGCAATTGTCAGAATCAATGAAGAACTAGAACTCGATTACATTCGAGAAGACTTTGGTAAACTGCTCAATTCAATGCGGGAAGGAAGCGGGAGGATTCGCTCGATCGTGATGACGCTGCGAAATTTTTCTCGTTTAGACCACGCTGAATTAAAACCAGTAGATTTGAATGAAGGTGTAGAAAGCAGTTTCTTGATGCTGCAAAATAAGCTAACGACCCATATCAAAATAGACAAGCAATACGGCAGTTTGCCGCCCGTCCAATGTCATGCCAGTCAAATCAACCAAGTATTTTATAATTTGATTGACAATGCTTTAGATGCGCTTCAGTCAACGAACAAACCGGGGGAATTAACCATCCGCACTTGGCAAAGCGAGCCGGACTGGGTAACAATCTCTGTCCGCGACACGGGAACTGGCATTCCTGCAGAAATTCAAGACAAGATTTTTGACCCGTTTTTTACTACTAAACCTGTCGGGAAAGGCACGGGTTTGGGACTTTCAGTGTGCTATCAGGTAATTGTTCAAGCTCACGGTGGCAAGATCAGTTGCGTCAGTCAGGTTGGCGAAGGAACTGAGTTTATTGTAGAGTTGCCGCTGACAAATCAGAGGGGGATAAGTGCATAATTCCTGCTTTAGTCCGATTAACCCTATTTTGTCACTCTGGCAGTAGTATAGAACCCCTTTGACATCTTTTAGCGATCGTCAATCACGTTACTGAGCAGCAATAAATTTGGTTTTTACCGATCGCATTTTTAATGGAATCAGATTTAACTTACGCCCGAACCTCAATTTTCAGAAATTCCCAACTGGGTGATGCTTAGATTGAAGTTCCCCCATTGACAAAGGCTCCTGAGTATGTACAGCTTACCTTTGAAAGATTTTTGGCTCCGGTTTTACTGG
>NZ_JAUBUG010000150.1:0-4092 GCF_036705345.1 Microcoleus sp. B3-D2 | reverse complement strand
TGCCTATCTTTTTTTACCACAAGTTGGCTCAATCCTTACTAAATATGGGTTTGGGGCGGGTCGTCACCCCCCCAGCTTAGTTCACCAAACTACTCACTTTCTTTTCCCCGATCGCAATACATCCCGAAAGTGTACAGCAACGAAGGTGATCAAGGCTTTAAACCAATTGATATAGGGCTGCCTACCGTTTACGGAGGTGTGATTCAGGAAAATGGGAAGAATCATGATGCCAAACCTTCTGCTACCTGGGGAGACAGCGACAATGATGGTGATCTCGATATCTTGCTCACAGGCGTAATTGATACTCCTCCACCAGACAACTCCACCCCCGCTGCACCCTCCATCCCCAGTTTGCCCTACACCCCCATCACCAGACTGTACCGGAACCAAAGGACTGATAGCACTCTTCCCAATTACCCAACCTTCATCGACCCTATTAAATTTACTCTAGACACAAGGGTAAAGCTGCCTGGTATTTTCAACGGTTCCGCGGCTTGGGGAGACTACAACAACGATGGCAGAAAGGATCTCGTACTCACAGGTGACACGAGTTCAGGATACATCGCCAAAGTGTTCCGCAACGAACCCATTGGTTTTAACAACGGCAGTATCTTTAACTACGCCCTTACCTTTGAGGAGGAGACTGGGGCTAGCTTGCCCGGTGTTATTGGCAATGCCGCCTGGGGAGACTACGACAACGATGGCCAACTCGATATCTTGCTGACAGGGGACACTGCTCTAAAAAGCGACCCCAAGCCAAATTACATCGCAAAATTGTATCGCAACACTCCCGATGGCTTTACCGAAAAGCAACTGCCGCAAAATCCAAACCCCCAAGAACCTATTATTTACGGTGCATGGGGAGACTCCAGCAGCGATGCCAAACTAGATATCTTGCTTACAGGTGGATCGTCGCGTCCAAATGAATGGAACTACGGCCGTACCAGATTGCTCGGAAACAATAGCTATGGGGATACTACTAGCTTTCAGGAAGCTTATTCATTCGGGTATGGTGGTAGTCCCGCTGCTTGGGGAGACTACGACAACAATGGCAAGCTGGATATCCTTGTGACAGAACTGGATGGTAATTCGGGTTCCAGTGTCGCTAAAGTTTACGAAAAAAATGATTCTGGCACCAATTTTGAACTCCTCAAGGATGCAGGGCTGCCTGATAATGTTGCCAGCCCGAGTTCTTGGGGAGACTACGACAAGGACGGCAGACTAGATATTGCACTCACGACAAGAGATAATTCACCTAGCAGTGGCAGCTTTGTCAAAATCTACCGCAACAATACCCCTGATGCGAACACGCCACCCTCTGCATTTCAAGGTTTCAATTACCCTTGGATTACTTCCGAAGGAGTTATCTTAAGTTTTCCCGGAGGATGGGGGGCTCCGCTCGACGCTCAAACTCCAAATCAGGGTTTAAGCTACAATCTGCGAGTTTGGACTACTCGTCCCAATCCCACTCCCGGTGGCGACCCTATTAAAGAGTACATTGTTGGCCCAATGTCCAGTGATGACGGGACTCGGCAAGTAGTGCAGTTGGGAAATGTCCATCAAGCCAACCCCAACAGCAGTAGCAATTCCTACTCGCCTGGTTGGCTGCTCAAGCCAGATTACTTAATCCCTGGACAAACTTATTACTGGAGTGTACAGGCGATCGACGGTGCTTGGGCGGGTTCACCTTTTTCCGAAACACAAAGTTTTGTCGCCCCCGATATCAAACCAACCCTCACTATCACTGCTACAGATCCCTATGCGGCAGAAACACGTTGGGATGAACCCCCGAATCCGGGAAAATTCACCATTACCCGTACTGGTGGCAACCTAGCTAATGATTTGAATGTCCACTACAAGTTCGATAATCTATTCGATAATCAACACTACCTACGGATACCGGGTACTGCTATACCTGGTATCGGTTACGAATTGTTTTCCGACTCCGAACCCCGTCAGCAGTTACCCTACGCTGGCGATTACGGCTCTGTCACCATTCCAGCCGGTAAACGCAGTGTCAACATGGTGGTCGATGTCCGCAATGACAGCCTAGTAGAAGGCAACGAAGCAGTGTTTATCAGCTTACAGACTCCCGAGTTTATCAGCTTACAGACTCCCGCCGGCCCCCAAAAGATAGGCGAGCCCTATAGTGCTACTGTGATGATCTGGGACAACGACCCCAACAACCCGCCTGTCATCAATTACGGCCCGACTACAACCCCTTGGCATCACGAGTCCATAGTAAGCAATAACCCCTTCACATTCGAGTACCAATTTCCCCAGAACACTTTCACAGACCCCGATCAAGGTGACACGCTTACCTACACAGCAACTCTGATGGACGGCAGTCCCCTGCCAAGTTGGCTCACCTTCAATCCAGAGACTCGTACACTCAGTGGCACAAGTCCTGAACCGCAGGAATTCAGAATTAAGTTAACAGCAACGGACAGGGCGGGTCTTAGTGTCAGCGACGACGAGACGGGCCCATATGGGGGTAAGGGTATGTTGCTGCAATTTAGCAGCAGCGGCGTAGTTATTGACGGTTATATCTCGGGTGCAACCCTCTTCCTCGACGCCAACAAAAACGGCATCCTCGACACCAACGAACCATCCACCACAACCGATTCAGGCGGTAATTTCAATCTCAACATCCCCTTCGAGACATTCGACACCAACAAAAACGGAGAAATCGACCCATCAGAAGGCAATCTAGTAGCCACCGGAGGCACTGACACCGCCACCGGCTTACCCCTAGAAACACCAGTCACCGCACCTCCAGATGCGAGTGTAGTCACCCTCTTAACCACCTTAATCGCCGACTTAATCGACAAAGGAATTGAACCAGAAGAAGCCCAATCTTTAGTCAAAGCTGCCCTTGGACTCCCCGCTGAAGTTGACCTGACTAGCTTAGATCCAATAGAAGCCACCAATAACAACCAACCCGGCGGCGTCCAAGTCTTAGCCGCAATGGTGAAAGTCCAAAACTTCATCACTCAAACCAGCGCTTTGATTGACGGTGCTTCCAGTGCAGCCAATAGCGATATTGTCAAAGCTGTTGTCAGTTCAATTACGGCTCAAATTCAATCAGGTACAATCTTAAACCTCAGCAATGCCGCAGCTTTAGAACCAATCATTCAGCAAGCTGCCGCGAAAATCCAGCAAATAGACCCGAGTTTCAACAGTCAACAAGTCAGCCAAATTACATCGCAATCCGCGACAGTAATGGCAACAGCCAATCAACGCATTGATGCGGCTGTCTCCAACCCAACAGCAACATCAATTCCTGAATCACTTGCCCGCCTCCAACAAGTAGCCTTGGGCCCAACTACTCAAGACTTCAAAGAAGTGGGTACGGGAAATAAACCAATTTCCCAGGTAGTTGCTGACAATACTGGTACTGCTTTAGATAGCAGAATTGAAGCTGTAGTATTGCCTGCTGGGATTGCAACTCCTGTTGTCAGCGGTGATGCTGATTTGGGCAGCAATTCCCCCAATGCAATTCTCGGTACCAATGGCGACGATATCCTGACGGGCGACAGCGGAAATAATGTGTTGATGGGCATGAGGGGCAATGATTCCCTCGATGGAAGTCTGGGGAATGACACTGTTTTCGGTGGCAAAGGTAGCGATACAATGCTGGGAAGTAGCGGTGATGAGGCCTTGTTTGCCGGTCGCGGTGCTGACATTGTGAATGGGGATGATGGTAATGATATTCTTTACGGAGGTAAGGGAGATGATTTACTCAATGGCGGTTTGGGAAGTGATAGTTTGATAGGAGGAATGGGAGTAGATAAGTTCTTACTCTCTACCAATTCCGGTACTGATACGATTACTGATTTTGAAGTCGGTAAAGACTTGTTAGTATTGGGTAACGGGTTGAGTTTCTCGCAATTGGCGA
The DNA here is from genome assembly GCF_036705345.1 of Microcoleus sp. B3-D2. Taxonomy (NCBI): domain Bacteria; kingdom Bacillati; phylum Cyanobacteriota; class Cyanophyceae; order Oscillatoriales; family Microcoleaceae; genus Microcoleus; species Microcoleus sp. B3-D2. Next base: position 194 of record NZ_JAUBUG010000150.1, on the reverse strand, counting down.
TTGCTCAAGATAGCGGTGCAACTTTAATCCGGTTTGCACAAACAGGGGAGATTTTAGCTTCTCTCAATGGTGTTTCTGCTAGCAATATTAGTGCGGTCAATTTCGGATTGATTTAAACTGAAGTTCCCCCCGTAGAGGGGATGTTCAAATCTCTCAAACCCTTGCACTACAAGGAACAATTGCCTTTTTGCCCC
>NZ_JAUBUG010000149.1:0-4106 GCF_036705345.1 Microcoleus sp. B3-D2 | reverse complement strand
AACTGAATATGCTTTCATTGATGTATTTTTAGAATCTCTTCTTATTGTACCTCATAACAGCCGGAAGTGCTGTATAAAAAAGCAATCGAATACTACGAGCAAAGTTTGGAAGTAGCGCACTCCCTAAAATCGCTTGATTTAGAAGCGAGTATCCTCAGAAATTTGGGATTAGTTTACTACGCCAAAAAAGAGTATACAAGGGCAGTAGAATATCAAGAGCAAAGTTTAGCGATTGCTAAACAGCAGCGCGATCGCCGAGGCGAAGCCCTTGCTTTGAGTAATTTAGGATTAGTACACTATTCCCTGACTGATTATGCCAAAGCAATTGAAGAGCAGAAACAAAGTTTAGCGATCGCCTTAGAACTGCGGGATCGCTTCGTTCAAGGTCGCGCTTTAGAAAATTTAGGAATTGCTTACTATGCTGTCAAAAATTATAGTCAAGCGATTGAGTCTTACCAACAGAGTTTAGCCATTGCCATAGAACTGAGCGATCGTCACGCCCAAGGCCGCGCACTCAGCAATTTAGGTGACGCTTTATACAAAGCAAAGCAACCAGCAGAAGCTATCAAAGCTTTCTTTTCAGCTATTGAAATTTGGGAATCTCTGCGCTCAAATTTAAACAATAACGACCTCAACTTAATTTCAATTTTTGAGACTCAAGAAACAAGTTATAATACCTTACAAGAAGTGCTTGCTAATCAAAATCAGCCTCAGGAAGCGCTAGAAATAGCAGAGCGTGGACGGGCGCAAGCTTTTGTTAGATTATTGACCAACCGTTTTTCTGCCCAGTCAGCACAGGCTACCTTAAAGTCATCGGAAACTCAAATAAAACCGATCGACATTCCGGAAATCCAGCAAATTGCTAAAGAAGACAATTCCACTTTAGTTTCTTACTCGCTTATCAAAGAAGTTGTAGAAGCTGAGGGTCAAAGAAAGCTGCAAGATTCAGAACTTTATATCTGGGTAGTGCAGCCGACGGGAAAAATTGACTTTCGTCGCATCAGTTTGAAAGGTTTGGTTGAGGAACAAACTTCATTAAAAGCCTTGATTACTCAAGGTCGTTGCTTCATTCCCAGTTGCCTGCAAAACAAGCAGCGATCCCAACCAGCTAGAAATCCCACCGGAACCATGCCTATTGTCGAGCAACGATTTTTAGACCCGTCATTGCAAGAGCTTTATCAACTACTGATCGAACCAATTGCTGACCTTCTACCTCAAGATCCAGCGTCGCGAATTACCTTTATTCCTCATGAATCTTTGTTCTTAGTTCCCTTTGCCGCGCTGCAAGATAGTTCGGGAAACTACTTGATAGAAAAACATACTATTTTAACAGCACCTTCAATTCAAGTGCGGTCTTTAACCAAGAAACAGCAACAGCTTGCTTCAGGAAAAGGTGCGCTAGTGGTTGGGAATCCTACCATGCCAAGTGTTGCCTTTACGACGAACCAACCTCCTCAACAACTGTCATCACTCCCACACGCTGAAGCCGAAGCGATCGCGATTGCTCAGCTTTTGAATGCTGAACCGCTTACAGGCGACAAAGCGACAAAAGTAGCAGTTTTACAGCAAATAGAGCGATCGCGCATCGTGCATTTAGCAACTCACGGCATCCTGGATGACGTGGAGGGAATGGGCGTACCTGGAGTCATCGCACTTGCCCCAAGCAAGGGTGACAGTGGTTTACTCACTGCTAGCGAAATTTTTAATTTGAGGTTGAATGCCGAGCTCGTCGTTTTGAGTGGTTGCAATACGGGTCGCGGTCGTATTACAGGTGATGGCATCATTGGTTTATCGCGATCGTTTATTGCAGCAGGCGTTCCGAGTGTTGTAGTTTCTCTGTGGTCAGTAGCCGACCAATCAACAGCCGACTTGATGGCGGAATTTTATCGGCAGATGCAGCTAACCCCTGATATTGCCCAAGCGCTGCGGAAGGCCATGCTGGTGACATTGGTCAAACATCCTAATCCTGTAGATTGGGCCGCTTTTACCCTCATTGGCGAAGCAGAGAAACGTTAACCCCGAAAAGCTGATTTCCAGTCGTCAAGAGACCTAATACCTGCTCTTACGTACTTAGTGGGCCAAATTATCATTTTTCTGGTGTCTTACACCCCACGTTCGGCCCTTGGATATCAATTCCGGTTATATCGGAAGAATTAAACCACAGAGGACGCAGAGGATACAGAGGAAGGGAAGAGAGATGAATAATTCCGATGAAGGGCGGATTTGATATGACTCTCACATTCAGGTATTTTTGCCCAAGCCATGAGGTTTGCATCAATTTTGAGCAAATAAAAAGTCAACAGTCGTTACTTGTTGAGAATTGGTTGAAGAAGGGGCAGTTCTTCCTATGAAGGTCTGAAACTTTTGCACAGCAGGAAGTTCAGACTCGTGAAAGACGAAAATTATCACGGTGTGATAGTCAAAGGGCGGAAGGTGGGTTGTAATTTTTCCACCGCTGCATTGGTTTCAATGTTGTGACTTCGATCACTGGTAACACGGACTTGGTTCACCCAATATTTTCAGTATTATCACGGAAAAAAACCAGCACCATCACTTGCTCTTAGAAGAAACCACGAGATGATTAAGGTGTCGAGTTCAAAACAATCTCATGTCTCCAGTTAATCTTCTCCCCGGCGCTATCAACGAATTAATTGCCACTGTCACCGATACTCACCGCGTTACCAAAGCTGACCGCTACGGCATGATGGCCGCCATCCTTGATGAGTCCATCAGTGAAGAAGAACGTGGCTCACTCGATCGTCTGATTCGCTCCCTGGTCAAAGGTCGGATTCAAGTCAGTGATGAACTCTCCATCGTCTCGTAAGCAGAAAGCTCGTTGAGAACTCGACACTCTACAACCGCTTTCGATTGGGAAAGTTTAGACCAGTCACTGATATTGCGATCGCCCTCTACAAGGATAGCTTTTTGTATAATGCACTTTTGACATAAACAATTAGCGTTCGCAACTTCATAAACATTATGACGGATACCATCCAGCATCTCATTGAGCCACACATTCAAGATTTGGGTGGGTTCCAAGCCCGTCGCTTGCTTCCCTCAGACGTTCTAGCACTGGTAGGCCCGTTCATCTTTTTTGACCATCTGGGCCCTGCGCTGTTTCCACCCGGCCGGGGCGTGGATGTCAGACCGCATCCGCACATCAACTTAGCAACCGTCACCTACCTGTTTGAAGGTGTTTTGCTGCATCGTGATAGTGTGGGCAGCGTTCAAGAAATCCGTCCCGGTGCGGTGAACTGGATGACAGCAGGGCGAGGCATTGTCCACTCTGAACGCACGCCTGATGACGAGCGCAGCAAAGAAGCCATCCTGCATGGCATCCAAACCTGGATAGCCCTTCCCGATGAATACGAAGAAACCGACCCCTGGTTTCGGCATCATCCGGCTTCTGAGCTGCCTGTTTGGGAGGATGCAGGAGTTTCGTTCACCCTAATTGCGGGTGAGGCCTATGGTCGCACTTCCCCAGTTCAAATATTTTCACCCATGATTTATCTGGACGTGCAACTGACTGCTGGAAGAGAATTTACCTTACCGGGCAATTACAGCGAACAGGCGGTTTACAGCGTAACAGATGGGCTTGCGATCGATGGAGTGCCTCTGGAACAACATCGGTTGGCAGTTCTAAATTCAGGCACTGAAGTAAACATTTCTGCTTCAGGCAAGGCTCGTTGTGTTGTGATTGGCGGTGAACCTGTTGGTGAGCGCCATAAGTGGTGGAATTTTGTTTCGAGTCGGCCCTCGCGCATTGAGGAAGCTAAACTCGATTGGAGAGAGGGACGGTTTGCTCAGGTTCCTCAAGAGACAGAGTTTATTCCGCTGCCAGAAGAGCCACCTTCTCAAGCAGAGCAACCGTTGTGAATAACCGCAGCGATTTAAATTAAAAAACTGTTTGTTGATTCTGAATCTGTCTTTTTTACTCTAAGCTGAGGCGCCTCTAAATTTGAAAATCAAATTCGAGCAAATTATTGTGGGGTGGGCGTCCCGCCCGCCCAAAAATACAATTTAGATCCGTAATATCATGTCCGGTAAATGACTTACGATTAAACTCCTATTTTAGTCCACCAATAAAAACCAGTTACCCCTTGAAT
>NZ_JAUBUG010000148.1:0-4143 GCF_036705345.1 Microcoleus sp. B3-D2 | reverse complement strand
GAGCCATCGCCCGGAGGTCGCTCCGGGCGGGGCCGGAGCGCCTTTGTTAAGAAAGATGTGAGTAAGGCATAGCTTAACAAGGGGGGGACAAGATTCTTCTCAAAGTCCCCCTTCTTAAGGGGGATTTAGGGGGATCGAGACTCAACAACAAGCGACATTTATTATGAGCTTCAGTCTTAAGCTGTTACCAATTGGTAGAGCCTGGGAACGAGAATCCGATCCGCGTTCATCTGCGGTTAAAAAATCAAAATATTAAGAAAAAATACAATCTGTGTTTTGTTACTCAAAACACGCTACGGTCAAAAGTATTGAATCATACCCAAATCAGAAGTTGCTCGAAAATGCAATAAAAATTAACGTAGAACAAGTCTAGAAAATGGTAGAGAACTGATTGCACCAAGAGCAATGGAAAACAAGTTTTCTGTTGGAGGCAATATGAACGAAAATGTCATTGGGGCCACGCGGAACGTTGCAATTGTTGGCCCTTATTTAAGCGGTAAAACCGCACTGCTCGAAAGTTTGCTGTCGGTGACAGGGACAATTACCCGCAAAGGAAATGTCAAAGATGGCAACACAATAGGTGATAGTTCGCCGGAAGCACGCGATCGCCAAATGAGCGTAGAAGTAAACGCCGCCACCGCTGAATATGAAGGCGTCCGCTTCACATTTCTCGACTGTCCGGGTTCGGTAGAATTTGCCCAAGAAACTTACAATGCGCTGATTGGTGTGGATGCGGCGATAATTGTTTGCGAACCAGTTGCCGATCGCACTTTAACCCTCGCACCCCTGTTTAAATTCCTCGACGATTGGGAAATTCCCCACCTAGTTTTCATCAACAAGATCGATCGGGCTTACACAGACGAAACTACTTGCGGCAGCAACTTCACCGAGGTGATCGATGCGCTCAAATCCGTTTCCAGCAGACCGATCGTACCTCACCAATATCCGATCGGCAAAAACGAACAAATCATCGGTTTTATCGACTTAGTAACCGAACAAGCTTACCACTACCATCCGGGCGCCGCCGCAGATCCCGTCCCGCTTCCAGAACACCTCAAAGCACAAGAAAGCGCAGCGCGGCAGCAAATGCTCGAAGAATTGGCGAATTTTGACGACCATTTACTCGAAGAATTGCTCGAAGAAATCAATCCCGACGCCGAAGAAATTACCCGCGATTTAAAGATGGAATTAGGCGCAGATTTAATTGTGCCAGTATTCATCGGCATCGCCGAACAAGATTTCGGCGTGCGGCCTCTGCTGGAAGCTTTGCTGAGGGAAGCGCCGACACCGGAAACTACAGCCGATCGCCGCAGGATTATACAAAGTGAAAACAAAGTTCTGGCTCAAATCCTCAAAACCTATTACACGCCGCAGGGAGGCAAACTATCGTTAGTGAGAATGTGGCGGGGGACGCTGGCAGACGGAGCAATTTTGAACGGCGTTCGAGTTAACGGTTTGTACCGCTTGACCGGCCAGCAAACGCAAAGTTTGCAATCCGTCAGCGCCGGGGAAATTGTGGCTTTGGGAAGGCTAGAAGGCGTGAAAACAGGCGATACGCTGGCGCTAGACCGATCGGAAGAATTGCCAAAAGCCGAAATCATCCCGCCTGTCTACGCACTGGCGATCGTCCCAGAAAAGCGCAACGATGAAGTTAAGCTGAGCTCCGCTTTAGCTAAATTGCTAGAAGAAGACCCATCTTTAGTCTGGGAACAGCACGGCGACACTCACGAAATTATACTTTGGGGTCAAGGCGAAATCCACCTGAAAGTAGCTTTAGAAAGGTTGCGCCGCAAGTATAACTTGCCGATGGTAACTCACTTACCGCAAGTGCCGTACAAAGAAACCATCCGCAAACCTGCATCTTCCATCCACGGGCGCTACAAACACCAAAGTGGCGGACACGGACAGTTTGGCGATGTGTACCTCGACATTCAACCGCAGCCACGAGGAGAAGGCTTCAATTTCACCGACAAAATAGTCGGCGGCGTCGTCCCAAAACAGTACATTCCCGGCGTGGAAGTCGGAGTACGCGAGTATTTGGATCGCGGCCCGTTGGGTTTCCCGGTGGTAGACGTAGCGGTGACGCTGACGAACGGTTCCTACCATTCTGTGGACAGTTCCGAACAAGCTTTCAAGCAAGCGGCGCGTTTGGCGATGCAGGAGGGAATGGCGAAGTGCGAACCGGCATTGCTGGAGCCGATCGCCAAAGTTGAAATTTGCGCTCCGAACGAGTGTACATCAAAGGTGTTGCAGTTGGTCAGCGGACACCGCGGCCAAATTCTCGGCTACGAAGGTAAACAAGACTGGAAGGGATGGGATGCAGTTTCTGCTTATTTGCCGATCGCAGAAATGCAGAATTTGATCGTAGAATTGCGATCGCAGACAATGGGAGTAGGATTTTTTAATTGGGAGTTCGATCGATTGCAAGAAGTGCCGGAACCTTTAGCTAAGCGGGTTTTGCTAACGACTGGCGGCAATGGAAACGGTAACGGTAAAAGTTAAGCTGTAGGGGCGGGTTTCACCAACCATCTGGGGAAGAATTCAAAGGATAAATAAACCCGCCCCCGCCCCACGGTAAATCTGAATGTACATTGCGATTTACCGTTGGGTGGGGGCGGGTTTTTGAGATTGTTTGTTTGAGGCGATTATGGTTGGTAAAACCCGCCCCTACGAGAATTATGTCAATTGTCAATCGCCGAGACTAACGCCGAAAAAAGCGCGACCACACAGCTATAATTACCCATGTCAGCAGGCTAGCAGCTATCCCTGATAGAATGCTAAATCCCATAATCACCCTCAGTCCCGAACCCGGAGCGAAAATTGGTACAAACGTATTTATGGCAGTATTGATAGTAGGATTTGCTTCGATTTCCGTTTTAAAACCGGCGGCCGCAGAAGCTACAGTCCCGCCAGTTGACAGCCCGACTCCGACAATGCCGACTACTGCTTGAAAAGTGCGATCGCTCTCAGCTTTCCTAATCTCTACCGTACCTCTAATTGTATCAGTCAGACTCCGCAATATTTCCAAACAAGGACGAAAATTGTCAATATCTTTTTGGATTTGCTTGGGATAGTGTTGTTTAGCCCGATCGCAAAAATCCTGCAAAAACTTCAAATCATCAGTAGGTCTAGCCTTGGCTTGAATTTCGGCCAGCTTAGCCTCATACTTCTCCAGATTAACATTAACTGTACTCTGTTGCAACTCCAAATAATTAAGGTCGATCGCAAACTCAGACAATTTTCCCATCGCCTCCAGCAGTTTATTGAGATTGAGTCGAGAAGTATTCCTCATCCCCACAATTTGGTTGTAATTACTCACCAACCGTTCTTGTAGCAGTAGACTGTTTTCATAAGCCCAGATAATTTTATGGCGGAAGCACAGCAAATCCAGCCAACTAACATAAAAATCCCTAGCCCATTCCTGACAAGCCGCTTCATCGGGATACAAAATTACCAGCAGTTGACAATTATCCTCAATCTTATCGCCCCAAAACTCAGCTACTTTCCCACCTAAAAACAGACCGCTTCCTTGAGAAACACCATCTTTTTCAAACAAACACTTGTAAACCTGTTTTGCAAGTTCTTCCGCTTCCAAATCAGTCCCAGATTCCAGCGAACCCGAAAGCATCCAAGTTTTGCCGATATTTTCCAACTTCGGTGGTTGGGGAATTAAATATTGCAAACTTTCAATCAGTTTAATAACTTGGTCAGGTTGATACTTATCATCAACGTAGCCATCAAATAAAAGTTGGTAATTATCCGTAACATTCCAGCGGCGGTATCGACCCTTAACTTGAGGGTTGTTCAGGTTTCCTTTAAAAGGTAAATCGGCTACTTTTACCGCATCTACCGCCAGAAATTTTTGTTTTTCGTCAGGCGTAAAAGAATCATTCCGCTTTTGGTGCAGTTGTTCAGCTAAACCCGCTAAAAATTTGACGTAGGTTTTGCGAGTTTCCGGTTCGCCGACACCCAACCCTTGTTTGAGAGTGTAGCTAAATAAATTCAGGGTAGGGTTAACTAATTTGAGCATAAAATATGTGATAAATGTCGCTTGTTGTCGAGTCTAGATCCCCCTCGCATCCCCCTTAAGAAGCTATGCCTTACTCACATCTTTCTTAACAAAATCAGGCTTGACATCTGGGG
>NZ_JAUBUG010000147.1:0-4154 GCF_036705345.1 Microcoleus sp. B3-D2 | reverse complement strand
TCAACAGTCAACAGTCAACAGTCAACAGTCAACAGTCAACAGTCAACAGTCAACAGTCAACAGTCAACAGTCAACAATTCCCAAATTCCCAAATTACCAAATCAAAAAATGATTCGCCGACGTTCAACCCCTTGGATTCATCGCTGGTCTAGGACTGTGATGGCAGCGATCGCAGCCATAGGCGTCGTAGAAACGGCCTATCTCACGATCGCTAAATTCACCAATGGCTCGGTCATTTGTCCCACCAGCGGCTGCGACAAAGTTCTCAACAGTCCCTACGCTACAGTCTTTGGCACAGTGCCTTTAAGTTTGTTAGGCTGTCTGGCTTACCTAAGCATAGCAATCCTGGCATTGGCTCCCAAAGCTGTAAATCCAGACACCAAGAAAGGACTGCACTCTCAACTAGAAAACAAAACTTGGCAAGCGCTATTTATCATCACCGCTGCGATGGTAATTTTCAGCAGCTATTTGATGTATTTGATGGCTTTTGAAATTCAGGAACTGTGCATTTACTGCATCACTTCTGCCTTATTTGCGCTGTCGCTGTTTGTGCTGGTGCTAGTCGGGCGCGAGTGGGAAGATATCGGACAGTTGGTGTTTACAGGCATTTTGGTGGCAATGGTAAGTTCGATCGGCGCCTTGGGACTTTATAACAGCGTCAACTCACCTGCTCCTACTGTCTCTACCCCCGGAATTGTACCCCCTGCCGTCACTACAACCTCCGGCCCGGCACAAATTGCTTTGGCCCGCCACCTCCGACAAATTGGCGCTAAAGAGTACGGCGCTTACTGGTGTCCCCACTGCCACGACCAAAAAATGCTGTTCGGCAAAGAAGCAGCCAAAATAATTGATTATTTTGAATGCGATCCCAGGGGGCAAAATTCCCGCGCTGAAATTTGCCAAGCGGCTGCTGCGAATGTTAAAGGTTTCCCGACTTGGGAGATTAATGGTCAGTTTTATTCGGGGACGCAATCTTTGGATAAACTCGCTGATTTATCGGGTTACACCGGCCCGCGCAACTTTCAAAACTAACAGGAAAGTAGGAGATTATAGATGACAGATTTTAGATTGATTGGCAGGAAATATCCTGGTTTTTAACTTAGTTTATCGTTGGCTCGTGCGGCGAAATGAATCTAAAATCTCGCATCTATAATCAATAATAAAATAGGAAAAATTAGTAATAACGAAAAAGTTTAAAACAATTTATGGGTCTCTAGTATTTAGAGCAGCGAATAAATACTAGAACTTTTACAAAAAAACGCCAGAAACCGGGTTTCTGCTTCCAGAGTGATTGTTGAAATGACATATTTTGGTTGCGAAACCCGGTTTCTGGTGTTGCAGCCCGATCGCACCGAAACACCCAAAAATTGGATAATCTCAAATCTTAAATCTCAAATTGATATCGTTTCCGGCTGCATCGTCAGGTGATAAATTAGAGGGCAATTCATGAATGATTGTTACAAGTCGCCACCTATCTCGGCCCAATTTTCAGTTGTTCGATTCACAGTCAACAGTCAACAGTCAACAGTCAACATCATGAGGAGTGCAACCGGAATTGATATGACTCGCCGGCACAGAAAAACCAAAAAATTGGATAATCTCAAATCTCAAATCTTAAATCTTAAATCTTAAATCTCAAATCGATCGCACCGAAAAACCAAAAAATTGGATAATCTAAAATTTAAAATCTCAAATCGACTCGATCGCACCGAAAAACCAAAAAATTGGATAATCTAAAATTTAAAATCTCAAATCGACTCGATCGCACCGAAAAACCAAAAAATTGGATAATCTAAAATCTAAAATCTAAAATCTAAAATCGACTGAGCAGATCGCCCCGGAGATGTAAAACCTATACGTAGTAGTAGTTTAGATGCTCAAAGGGCGAGGCCCAAATCCCCAAAATATGCTAGAAACTATCAAAAAATGGGTCGATCGAGAACGCCGAGTATTGATTACTGCGAGTGCCGTTGCTAGTACGGTCATTGTAATGCGCTGGTTCGGATGTTTTCAGGTTTGGGAATGGGCTGCTTTCGACCACTTTGTGCGCTGGCGGCCGGCCGAACCCATTGACTCGCGCATCGTCATTGTAGAAATTAAGGAAGCTGACTTGCAAAAATACGGCTACCCAATTTCGGATGCTGTCTTGGCCCAATTGCTGCAAAAATTGCACGCTGGCAAGCCGCGGGCGATCGGCCTCGACGTTTACCGAGATTTGCCAACTCAGCCGGGTAACGCCGAATTGCTCAAAACTTTTAAAACTATTCCCAACTTAATCGGCATTGAGTTGATGCCAGACGAAACCAGGATCGGAGTTCGCCCGCCTCCGGTACTTGACAAGCTTGATCGAATTGGTTTCAACAACGTTGTCATCGACGCTGACTCAAAAGTCCGGCGAACTTTGCTCTACGCTTGGCCCGGAGACGGCAAAACTCATCAAAGTTTCGCACTCAGACTGGCTTTGCTTTACCTCAAAAGCGAAGGAATTTCCCCTCAATCAGCAAAAGCCAATCCTAAATACTTGCAGTTAGGCAAGGGGGTTTTTCGGCCTTTTCAACCGAATGATGGTGCTTACGTTCGATCGGACAGCCGTGGCTATCAAATTTTGACCAACCTGCGCGGCCCGCGAGGCAGTTTTCGCACTGCATCGATGGGCGATGTGCTCTCTGGCACAGTACCTGCTGATTTTGTACGATCGCGCGTTGTCTTGATCGGCTCAAATGCCCCCAGCCTCAAAGACTTTTACCAAAATTCTTACAGTTCCGGTTGGTTTAGTCCTCCCCAACAAATACCAGGAGTCGAGCTTCAGGCTCATTTCTTGAGCCAAATTTTGAGTGCAGCTATCGACGGGCGCGGGGGTCTCAATGTCTGGCCAGAGGCTGCGGAGTTGCTGTGGATTTTACTGTGGTCTTGGGCGGGAGCAAATGTGAGTTGGAATTTGCGATCGCTTGGTCGATCGGCTTACTGTTTATTAAGTATCTGTCTAGGTCTGACTGCCAGTTTATACTTAGTATTCTTAGCAGGTTGGTGGCTACCGTTAATTCCTCCAATCCTCAGTCTTTTGGGTTCTGGTGCCGCAGTTGTGGGTTATCTGGCGCACTTGCAAGAAGAATTAAAACGGTCTAAAGAATTTTTACAATCGCTAATCGATACAATTCCCGACCCCATTTTTGTCAAAGATCGAACTCACCGCTGCGTAGTTTTGAATCAGGCATATTGTCGGTTTATTGGCTATCCTTTAGAAATTTTAACTTGCCGAACCGATTACGATTTATTTCCCCAAGCCGAAGCCGAGATATTTTGGCAGCAAAACGAATTAGTATTTCAAACTCACCAGCCGCGAGAAAATGAAGAATATTTTACTGACGCTAACGGAATTACGCATCTGATTGCGACTAAAAGATCCCTACATAAAGATGCTGCAGGCAATCTCTTTTTAGTCGGAGCAATTAGAGATATTACCGAGCGCCAACTCCGGGCAAATGCCCTAGAACAAAAAAATGCTGAGCTCAGCCACCAAGCTTATCACGATGCTCTTACCGGTTTGCCCAACCGCCAAATGTTCTACGAATGCTTGCATAAGTCTTTAGAAATAGCTTCCAGCACTCAGGAATTGGTAGCTTTACTGTTTTTAGATTTAGATGGATTTAAATCAATCAACGACACTCTCGGACACAATGTGGGTGATTTACTCTTAAAAACAGTTGCCAGTCGGCTCAAAAAATGCTTGCGCGGCAGCGATACAATCTCGCGGTTGGGTGGCGACGAGTTCACAGTCATTTTGCCCGCAATTCCAGGGCGCGAGGAAGCTGCGAAAGTAGCGGAAAAAATTTGCGACGCCATCATGCAGCCTTTTATTTTAGAAGAACATACAGTTTCTGTAACTACAAGTATTGGCATTAGTTTATATCCCATTGACGGTCAAGAGCCAGAGATTTTAGTTAAGAATGCCGATGTTGCGATGTATCGTGCTAAGGAACGCGGGAAAAATCAATATCACTTTTATTAATTAAGACCAGTTAAAAACATAATGCAACTGTAGGTAAAGTCCTCAGCCCGATATTGATAATTCATTTGTATAGCAGTCGCCAAGGCGGTTAAGACGTATACTGGAAGTAATCCGGAATCAGGCGATCGCGAAACCCATGCCCAAA
>NZ_JAUBUG010000145.1:0-4830 GCF_036705345.1 Microcoleus sp. B3-D2 | reverse complement strand
AATAGATAGTCTAGATGGAAGCTCATAACGGTAAATGTATTATTAGGTACATTTTACACCATAAACTCAGGAGAGCCATTACGAAATTTATGAATCCAAGGGGCTGGTATAACTGATGTCGATCGCCTGACGGGGTGCCTAGCAAGTTGAGATACTTGCTAGACAAGGTTTTGAGTTGAGCTATCTCAAGAAAGATGCTCGATCGCGATCGTCACTTTATAGGGTCGGGATCGTAGAGAATGAGGAAGCATTGTCAATAAGTTTGTCAAGAAGCCATGATTTTTTCAGGAGTGGGGTATCTTACTCTTTTTGAGACTAATACCCCCATTCGCGATCACCCCGATCGTATTTAACTTGTTCAGCATGGCTGTAGTCTCAGTGAGTGCGGTTTTTGTCACGAGGTCAATGCGTGCCACCAACACTACCCCCCGGCAACAAGATGCAACCAGCAGAGCATCTATCATCCCTAAAACAGGAGGTGCATTCAGCAGAACTAAATCATAAGTCTGCTCAAACTCTGTCATTAATCTTTGCATTTGAGGAGAACTTAACAGATTCACTGGATCATTCGGTATTGACCCGGAAGTCAAAATATCAATATATAGGTCTGATGATGGAACATAACTGCGTCTTGGCACTGTAGCGTTACTTTCCAACAGAGTTGAAAGCCCATAATCATTAGGAAGATTGAGCTGTTTATGCAGCATGGGCTGACGGAAATCAGCATCAATTAGCAGTACCCGTTGATGTAGACGGGCAGCACTAATTGCCAAACCTAATGCGATTGTTGATTTTCCCTCACCATCCAATGCTGAAGTAATGATTAAAGGACTGAATGTCGAACCAGAATTTTGAAGTTGAATATTCTTATAAATTCGATCCAAGGATTCCCAAGCAGGTGGACTATGAATTACTTCAATCGTGCAAGACGCCATATTTTCCGGCTTGCCGAAAGGTAGCTTGATGATTGGTTCGCTTGCCCAAGCGGCGGAAGCTTGCTGGTTGCCGCCGAACAGTAGCTTAATAATTGGTTTGTTCTTCTTGACCTGCGGTAGCTGTGGAGTCATTCCTAGTAAAGGCAAGGGAACCAGTTTTGTTAACTGCTCCGAGCTATGAACAGAATCATCCAACATATCGCGAGCAAAAGCCACTGCCACACCCAAGAACAACCCAACTACGATACCTAGCATAATGTTCTGCTGTTTTTTGGAAATACTCTTTTTACCGGGTTGCGGTACTTCGACCACTTGCCAATCAAATCCACCTCGGGCAATTTCCAGGCTTAAGTCCTGCCGTGCTTTCTCTAACTGTTGAAATGTTTCACGCTTGAGTTGTATCTCTGTTTGTAGACGAGTGTACTTAGCCAATAGATTAGGAAACCGATCGAGTTCTACACGGAGCTGCTGCTCTTTTTTTGCCTGTGATTCGTCGCGTGCACTTAAGCCCTTTAAGTTGGTCTGAACCTCCAGAAGCTTAGTAGCGATAGTTAAGTCAGTTGTACCGAGTTGCCTTTCTTTCAAAAGGCTTTCTCCCGTACCGGGGAGCTGAGCAGAAACTTCTGGTGTAGCACGTTGCCCTTCAGCTTGCAAGAGACTTAGTTGCTTGTTGCGCTCCGAGAGTAGCTTTTGAATAACTGGGTTTTTGTCAGTGAAGCGTATTCGTTGCTGGGCGATAGCTAAATCTGTCTTTTGGATTTCGTTGAGTAAGGCTTGATAACGAGAAGACTGACTTAGCCGTGCTGCAACGAGCGCTTCCTGCGGAGAACTAGCAAGCTGCTGCTGCAAAGAGTCGTATTGAGCCTGAAGATCCCTTTTAGTCGCCTGGTTTGCCCGTCGCTCCTGCTGAATGTTGTTAATTGCCTCAGTCAGAGCTTTTGCTTGTACTTCAGGCTCAATCAGATTTTGATTTTTGCGAAACTCTTCTAATGTTGCCTCAACTTGAGCAACGTTCCCACGCACCTGTGGTAATTGTTCATCAATGAAGGCAAGACCTTTAGTTAAACGTAGTCTCTGCTGTTCTCGGTTGTAATCCAGATAAACCCGTTGCATTATTTGTAGAACTTTCTGGGTTTGAGTCGGATTATTAGCCGTGTAGGTTACTTCAAAAATCTTAGTCTGGGTGTTTGCCTTCTCATCGGCTACTTGATTGACGGCTAAGGATTTTTTAATCTCCTCTACCTCGATATCTGGGTACTCAGGGCGAAGTAATTTTACCGCCCTTTGGATGAGCAGAGAACCTTGCATCAGACTAAGTTGAGTAGCATTGTCTATCTCAACATTAGAATCAGCAAATTGATTCTCTGTTTTGCTGCCTTTTTTGCCTTGATAATTAGATTCTACTAGGAGTTGCATTGAGCTTGTATAGGTAGGCTTTTCCCTCAACGCTTTTACAGTGACAGCAGCCAAGACAATACACAAGACACTTAGCAACCAAAAGCGCCTGCGGATTAAAACTGCAAACAGTTCTCCATAGCCCGCTTCTGTTTCAGCAATTGAGTTGATATTGTTTTCAGTCACTTCTACGCCTCCATCCTAAACCTATTGAACCAAATATATTTATGGCTGATGACGGTCGCAAACTTCCTCAATAACCCCCTCTACTTTTTCAAAGAAAGCTTCCTCGGAAAAGTTACCGATCGCATGGTCTCGAATTTTTTCGTAATCCCATGCAATCTTACTGGACTCAACTACTGCTGTGTGAATCGCTTCAGGTGTCTGTAGATTGAAAAAAATACCAGTCTTACCTGGTATTTGAGTATCTAAGACGCCACCCTTACCATAGGCAATTACAGGCGTTCCACTAGCATTAGCTTCTACGGGAACTAAGCCATAATCTTCGAGGGCAGCAACAATAACACAACGAGCTTTAGACATCAACTGACTCCGTTCTGTATCGCTGACATGACCTAGAAATTTAATATTTTTTAAAGCTCTCGACTCAAGACGCTCTCGCTCGGGGCCATCACCCGTGATTAATAATGGCCATCCCAGCCAATTGAATGCTTCAATAATCACATCGATACGTTTGTACCCAACAAGACGAGCTGAGGTCAAGTAAAAGTCCTCCTTATTTTTAGAAAAAATAAATTTATTGATGTCAATGGGATAGTTAATAACCACTGATTGCTTTCCATAAAATTGCTGGATACGACTGGCAACTGTGCTGGAATTAGCAATGTAAAAGTCAGGTCCCTGAGCAGAATCTAGATCGGCTTTTCTCATCCGCTGAAAAATCGGTTCTAGCATACCAGAAAGATTTCGATAGGTAGCATAGTCTCGAAGATAAGTTGTGGTATCCCACAAAAAACGGGTGACATTGTGACAGAAACAAATATGTGTTGCTCCGGATCTTTTTCGCACAGCTTTAGCAAAGCTCGTGGTACTGCTGATAATCAGATCGTAGTCTTTTAGATCCAAGGCTCGAAAGGCTGAAAAATAAAAGGGAGCCATTAGCCTAAAATTCTTACTTGCCCCTGGAACATTCTGAAGTACAGTTGTGCGAACTTCACGTTCGCCTAGATCAATAGTTCGTTTAGGTTCGTAGAGAGACGTGAAAATATCAGCATCGGGGTAGTGTTTACACAGCAATTCAAATACACGCTCTGCCCCACCGGGTTGTGTTAAGTAATCATGGACTAAGGCAATTTTCATACTACTTCCTCTATTTGAAAGCGTCCGACACTGACGATGCCGTTGTGCAAATACTTCTTGTTCCACCGTTCTTAGCTCGCATCATCAATTCAACCAGATAACGGAAGCACCAAGGTAATTCGCACCGAGAAAGTTGGTTACAGGCTAGACAAACGTCTCGCAATCGCCCGATACTGCTTCAGTTGGATCATCAGTTTTCAATTTTGTTGACGAGGCGTATAAAAGTCCTGATCATGAACACGAGGGTTACATCGCTTGCGCTTAGGCGGAATTACTGGTGTCTTGCCTTGTACATGAAGTCGATTACTTACCTATCCCTTTTCAATAAATTTCATTTTGCATTGACTGATAAATGTTGCTGATACATTTAATATTTTTTGAATTTTAGAACAAGGCATCCCCTCAATCCACATCATTACTCGCAAAGCTCGCTTCAGTTCTCGCTTAGTCGGGGTTGCTATCGATAAACTCACTTAACTTTTTTAAAGGTTGTTGCTCACACATATTGTTTTTTTCACTGAGATTCAGTATGCAAGTATTATACTCCACAACCATTATAAAGTATAAATTTTTGTGAATCATTTAGGATTGCTATATATCGCTGTTACTTTACACAAAATTTATAAAGACCATAGTCCGGACAGTTTTTCTATGGCTGAAGGGCTTATGCTCTAGGACTTTGAGCCACTGTGGATAATTAAATCAATGTCCTCTCCACCCCTGACGGGCATTTAATTCGACTTTTTTATGATCCTTGCCCTGTAAAGCTTGTATTCTCGTAAGGATTCAGGTCTTTGATTGGGGAATCAGAGAAGGCATGAAAAAGTTACAAGAATGGGCAGATAGAGCATCACGGAAAAAAGCCATTGCGCGAATACCTTGAAACCGACAAGTCTGAATCACAGATAACAAATCAGCAGTTTGTTCAAATCGAGACATGGAGCGGGAACCGCCCGATACTTTACGTTTAGTCACGGCTAGTCTCAAAGAACGTTCTGCCAAATTATTGTCAGGGGGAATTTCAGGGTGGTCTAAAAAATACCACCATTGGTGCGCTTTCTCACGCAACGAGCGCAGCAACAGTCCAGCAGTATAACCAACATGACCAATCCAAGTATTTAACAATTCTGCCAGTCGGGTCTTAAAGTCCCTCGCCCAAGTGTGATAATCGAGTTCTTCA
>NZ_JAUBUG010000144.1:0-5153 GCF_036705345.1 Microcoleus sp. B3-D2 | reverse complement strand
CTTTAAGTTTTTTAAAATAACATAAGCGAGTAGTTTTTTTGTCCTCATAACGGGGGTATGATACCCGGATTTGGTATTACCAGTTGGGACAACCCAATCGGTAAAGGCGCGCTCACAATTGGCACAAGTCTGTGAATATCTTCAGAATAGACCCATCGCCCTATTTGATAGTGAGTATGGGTGCGCCCCTCTGGTTAAAGCTACTGCTGCGATCGCCGCTGATAAACTAATGCGTATTCGCTCCAATCGTTGCTTATGGTCAACACCCCCAGCCTATAGTGGTAGAGGACGGCCAAAAATTCATGGAAACCAGTTTAAGCTTAACGACTCCTCAAGCTGGTGGGAACCAGAACAAACCCTGGAATCCCTTGAGCCGAAACTCGGACGAATCAGGTTGAGAACATGGGATAACTTACATTTCCGAGGTAGTCCCAAACATCCGATGACTCTGATTTTAGTAGAACGCTTAGACACTGTAACGGGTCAATTAAAAACTCAACCTTTGTCGTTAGTTTGGGTTGGTGTTCAAATGCCACCTCTTACATAAATTTGGCAACTATATCTACGTCGTTTTGCCATCGAACACTGGTATCGCTTAGCGAAACAAACATTGCATTGGACAATTCCGAAGCTAAGCACTCCAGAACAATGTGAACGATGGAGTGATTTGATGCCATTGCTAACTTGGCAATTATGGTTACCTCAAGATTTAGTCAGGGAAATTCGTCTACCGCAGGCATTAGCCTCTCCCTGAATTGACACCTGGAATGGTTGCACAATCAATGCTTCCACTTTTAATTAGGATTGGGAGTCCGGCTGTTGCTCCCAAATCCCGAGGAAAATCGGCTGGATGGTCATCCGGTAAACTGCGCGCTCAAAGATGTCGCTATCCCGTGGTCAAAAAGGGTAAAGGTCGGTTCCAAAACTCTCCCAAATTCGTAATTTAACCTTAGAAAACTCTTTCTAAATTCACTAGAATTTCACTCAGCGTTAGCTGAGTCAATTTGTGCTTAGTCTAAACTCCAATAATAATTGTTCTGATGATTCTGACTTGTTGACGGCTGCCTAATTTTATTCTTTGATTTTGGGGGTGGTTTTTTGTCTTCTTTATACCCCCTGAACGCTTACAGCGTTCGTCGATCGTTATTGAGATAAATTTGCCGCCTAACTAGCGATTATCCTTCAGAGGGCAAGCTGTTTTCTGGCCACCAGTAATAATGGGTAAGATTTTTGATGGGTTCCGTCATAGTTGTCGATAAAATTTGACAGCGTTCTTCGAGAACTACTTCCAAATCTTGTATCTTGTCGAAACTTTTATTGACTAATGGTTCATCAGTCATAGACCATAGCCTTTCTGCTGGCTGAACTTCCGGCGAGTAATATTAATTCTCCAAAGCCATGCTACAGTACCTATTGCCGATAGAATATAATCCCATCCCGCGATCGATGCGATTGTTTCAGTTGAAAATTTTTTAATAAAACTGCGAACTTTTTCTTTGATTTCATCTAAGTTGTCATACAGTCCCCAACTCAATTCTTGTTTTATACAGCACTTCCGGATGTTATGAGGTACAATATAAGCGACTAACAAATAATATCCCCATGAAAGCATATTCAATAGATTTGCGAAAAAGAATAGTAGCAGCACATAAGCGAGCAAAAGCTGTCTATCCGAACAACAGCAGCAATATTTGCTGTGAGTAAAAGCTTAGTTCAAAAGCTTGTCAAACAACAAAAAATAGAGGGAAATGTACAGCCAAAACCCAGAGGTAAACCGAGGTATAGTCATTTGAATAATGCCGAAACAGAGATAGCGAGAAATAGTGACGGCACATCCCGATGCAACCTTACTAGAGTTGTGTGAGCTATTTGCCCACAGAACAGGAAATTGGGTCGGTAAAACAGCAATGTGTAGCGCGTTACAGAAGTTGGGATTAAATCGCAAAAAAAAAACGGTCAGGAGTAGCCAAGCAGGGACAAAAAGAGTGATGAAGTTAAGGTTAGAGTATTGGGAAAAAGTCAAGGATATCGAGCCAAAAAACCTACTCTTTCTAGATGAGACTGGAGTCTTGCTAGGTTTAAGACGAACTCATGCACGCTCGGAACGAGGAACTAGAGCCTATGGAGTCAAACCTTTTTATCGAGGGGAAAAAGTCACAGTAATTGGTGCAATTAGTCTTCAGGAAGTAGTGGCATTAATGACAATAGATAACTCGATGGATAGCAAAGCATTTGAAGTATTTATCGAGAAATGTTTAGTCCCACGATTGTGGTCGGGAGCAGTAGTAGTTATGGATAATTTACCCGCTCATAAACTAGCTTCTATTAAGCCTATGATTGAAGCTGTGGGTGCTTCCATCTTGTGTTTGTCCCCCTACTCTCCTGATTTTAATCCGATTGAATTATGGTGGTCTCAGCTTAAATATTTGTTGCGACAGTTTTCACCAACTACTACTAAAATGGTTGACACCATAATTGCTGTCGCTCTTGACTTAATGAATCCCAAACATCTCAAAAACTGGTTTACTAATTGCTGCTACTGTACCTCATAACATCCGGAAGTGCTGTATATTGCCATACTCTCTCGATTGGATTCAATTCGGGACTGTAAGGTGGTTGAAAAACCAGTAAAATATTATCGGGGATTTTGAGCTGGCTACTATGATGAAACTTACCATTATCCAGTTGCACAACATTTAAATGCTCCGGATATTCTGCTGCTTGGTTATCTAGGAATATTTGAAAACATTGACCATCAAGATGTGAAAACTCCAACCAGAAATTTTCTCCGGTTTGAGGGGCAACCGCCCCGTATAAATAGTAAGCTTTAAAATTCCACTGAACTTTACCTATTGGTTTAACTCCACAGGCTGTGATTTTTTTCCTTTCAATCGTTTTTAAGCCAATTCTATTTTCATCTTGACACCAATATTTGAGACCCTTTTTTGCTGGATTTGGACCGACATAATCCAACCAGCACGCTACTTTTAGGAATTTTTCTAGTTTTTTTTAAACTCGCTTGCGACTCCTGGATCTTTTTTATTACTCAAACGCCTTGGAACTTTTAACTTGCCTTTCATTCGGTAGCGTATTTGCTTGTGTAAAGTTTGATATTTGACGGATACTTGATAGTTCTCTGCCACCCATCTGGCAATTTCTTTATAGCTCTTAAATTCGCAGGCTTCTTCATTGATCTTTATCGAGATTCCGGCTATTATTTCTGAGGAGATTGCTCGCGGTCTACCCGTCGATTGACCCAGCTTTAATAATGATGACAAACCTCCCTCACTATATTGTTTGAACCATCTTTGTACGATGATTCTATGTACTCCTACAAGTTCAGCTACATCTGTAATGCTCGGGATCAAACCAGATTTTAACAAATAAAGTGCCTGAACTTTTTGTCTGTTAGTTACAGCTCGTTGCTGTGACATAATTATTTTTAATTCGGTCACAGTGTCCTCAATTCTTTCTTGGTAATTTACTTTCATACAATCATCCTTACCCTAGGATTGCTATTGTAGTATTTTTTTGGAGAAATGGTATAACCTGGCAAATATTCTACACAAATTCCTGATGGAATCACCAGTCGCTCGCTCCGATGCCAACCGGCTCTGTCCATCACTAACAAAATTGTTTTAGATTGTCCGGCTCCAGTTTGTAACGCAAAATTTTCTAAGACTAGACTCAGCCATTCACAGTTGACTCTGGGAATGATAAACCATTCAGTTTTTCCAGTAGGAGGATTGACAAATCCGTAAAGATATACCCATTCGTAGCGATGACAAACAACTGCCGATGGTCTTTCTCCTATGGGGGCCCATACTTTACGGAGAATTGGTTTGAGTCCTACTCTATGTTCGTCGAATGACCCGACCTCTATTTGATGTGAAGGAAAGTCTTTTTGCAGCTCCCTTACTCGGTTTGACAGTTTTTTTTTAAGTTTTCTTGCTTAATTATATCTCCGTTTTTATGTCGGGGTCGAGGTCTTTGATGTGAGTAACCACACTTTTTTAGATATTCCCAACCTCTTTGTTTCCCGACTCGTTCTCTCCCGATTTCTTGGGCAATCCATAATGCAACCTTGGGTCCAGTCCACAGACCTCGATCAGGAGATTCCCCCGCTAAACTTAAGCGCAGTTCTTCCAATTGCAGAGTGTTGAGTAAGGCATGGGTAGGGCGTTGTTTTGGGGGCTGTTTTTTGAGATGAATCGCTGTCTCTCCATGCTGGTTATAGCTTTTAACTATCGAGGGAGCATAATCATAATTAATTCCCAGGACTGCGGCTGCTTCTTTAATTGTTTTTGAGAGCGCAATTAACCAGAGTAATTGCCAGCGACGCGCTTCGATCGGGTTGGTTGCCGAACGGTAACGATGTTTAAGTTCTGTCACGCTCAAGTAAGGTTCCAAGTGTGCAATTCTTGTCATCTTGAAAGTTTGAACCATTAACTCATAAAGACGATTGTAGTTCTTTTTACTACCAGTTTTCATAAGTCGATCTCCCGCACAGCATTCGAGCTCCCGCACAGCATTCGATCGCTTGCCATAAACACATAGATGGCGATTGAGCGCCCCTAGCATTCGATCGCTTGCCATCATAACGGGGGTAACTAACCCGGATTTGGTATTAATTGAATTAGTATGGCATTCGACAAAAGAATATATTGCCAATAGGCTATTTAAATCAATTGAAGAGCTAGAGTATTTATTGCATATCCTCTTAAATGAAGGACAATTAATAATTAAATGGGGGCGTAAAATCAAAAACTAGGGTAATGCTTGTATCACAGTTTAAATGTGCAACAGCTTATAACCAGAGCCTGTCAAGGAGTGATTTTTACAAGCCTAAATTTAGTCAAAAGTCTCATGGAAAAAACTCACACTAACAAGGGTCTATCTGTAGTTGTAAATGTGGTAGATAAAATCTATGAAATTGGTCGAAAGGTGACTGATGATTTTAAAAAAAATCTGAAAATTCTTTTTGATGAATATTTACCCAAATGGAATTATCGAGCGGTACCTCAACTCACGAATTAATCAAGTTATTAATTTTTCATTCCTAAATAGGTTATTGGGTAAGTAAGTCGGTGAGAAAAAACCAAACTATGTTAAAATAAGTAAACATAGAGAATACGTCTACTGAGGTAACTCAA
>NZ_JAUBUG010000143.1:0-5449 GCF_036705345.1 Microcoleus sp. B3-D2 | reverse complement strand
TATTAAACAGTATACTCGCTTCACTAATCTTTAAGCCATCTAGTTTGATAGCTTGAATGACTTTCTGACGTAGGTCGTAACTGTAGGGTTTTGGCATGGGTCGTGCGAGCGGGGCAGCATCAGAGACTACTTCCAGTTTACACCCTAACCGCCTTGGCGGTTGCTATATTACTCATCTACAGAAAAGCAAGTCTTGGGCAGGCAGGATGCCTAACTCCTACTCCCCACAAGAATTGTTGGAGATGTCTAATCTGCCAGTTTTGTAGAAATCCTCGAAGTTAGCACAGTTTTGGGGGTTGAATTTGAAACGGCTGTGATGCGGGTAGATTTCCGGGAAATAGAAGTTGTTAAACCAAGTGCAGAAAAATGGGGAAAAGAGAAAGTGAATATTACAACTAAAACCTCATAGCAGATAACCTCGAAGGCCTAACAGAAAACCTTTCGGCGGTGGGGCGCATCTTGTTAGACCGGATCACGGATTTGCTGCTGGACAAGGATTTGAATCACAAACTCGGTTCCCTCACCAGGTATTGAGAAGCAATCTAACTTACCGCTATGTTTCTCAGTAACGATCTGATAGCTAATCGCCAGGCCCAGGCCCGTTCCCTTACCGACAGACTTTGTGGTGAAGAATGGATCAAAGAGGCGTTTCTGAACAGATTCAGACATTCCCATTCCGTTATCAGAAATTGCAATTTTTACCCACTTTGAATCAATCATGGCCGTCCGAATGGTAATCAGGTTGGGATTTTCCTTAATCTCCTGATAGGTTCGTTTGACGTTGGCTTCTTCCAGCGCATCAATCGCATTTGCCAGGATGTTCATAAACGCCTGATTGATTAGACCAGGATAGCATTCTATTAGCGGTAGATTACCATAATCACGAATTACTTGAATCGCTGGACGCTCTGGTTTATCTTTCAAGCGATGCTGCAAAATCAACAACGTGCTATCAATGCCCTCATGAATATCAACGGCTTTGAAGTCAGCTTCATCCATTCGTGAAAAGTTGCGGAGTGACAAAACAATCTGGCGAATGCGATCCGTGCCGAGTTTCATGGAGTCGAGGACTTTAGGTAGATCGGCTTGGATAAACTCCATATCAATATCTTCCGCCTCAGCTTGGATTTCGGGTGCTGGGTCGGGATAGTAATTCTCGTAGAGTTGCACCAAACCTAATAAATTGTGGGCGTATTCCTGCACATGAGTCAAGTTGCCGTGAATGAAGTTGACTGGATTGTTGATTTCGTGTGCCACCCCTGCCACCATTTGCCCCAAAGCAGACATCTTTTCGCTATGCACCATTTGAACCTGAGTGCGTTGCAGTTCCTCTAAGAGTTGTTGCAACTGCGTATTTTTGTCGCTGAGCTCTTGGGTTCTTACCTCCACTTGAGATTCAAGCGTTTGGCTGTAGTTTTCCAGTTGTTCGTTGGCTGTTTTCTGTTGCTGTAACAGTTGTTGAACAGCGCGAATTAATTGGTTAAAAGCATTAGCAAGCGTTCCAATTTCATCATCTTGCTCAACAGTCGCTTGTAACTCAAAATTAGATTCTTCAGTAGTTCGTCGGGCAACTCTAGTCAAAGCTTGAATGGGTTGAGCAATTGCTCGGCTGGTCAAAAGTGCCAAAAGAATGGCGATCGCAACAGACAATCCGATACTTGCAACCACCACTTTCTCTGCAAATTCACTAGCCTGTCGATCAGACCTTGTTGCCACCTCAAGTTCTTGGTAAGCTTGGTCAATTAAACCCACCAAATCATCGGAGATGCCATCGAATTCAAGCGCCAAATCGCTGTTGGTAAATTCCAACATCAGCGCTTGGGCTTGCTCAACATCAGTGGGTGAGGCAAGATCCAGACTACGAATTCGTTCAACTCGGCGTTCTAATTCCTGTGAGTAGAGTTGTGGTACACGGTCATAGGTTTGCAAGAAGGCTAGAATCCTTGCTTGATCCACACCAGCTTGTAGGGGCGGAGACTTTGCCACAAATGCCTTAAGTTCAGCCCAAATTTCTTGGATTTCAGCTTTATGCTTCAGCAAGTGAGCATATTCATCTTGAAATTTTTCTGGGTATTGCGCTAAAGGAATGAGTTGTTGTTGGTGGGTTCGCGCTTGGAGAACACGAGATTGCAGACGATGCAGAAGTTCCACTTCGTTACGCGCGTGTTGTTTTCGCTCTTGAGTCTGTTCTTGATAATGATCCCCAACTCCAAAACCAGCAATTGTTCCACACACAGCAATGCCTAGAGCAAGGGTGTATCCTAAACCGATCTTTTGCCCAACTCTGAGACTGGATAACCGTTGTCCTAAACTCTGGCGCACCATATAACCTTCTCTAGCCCTACAGGAGATTTGCTTGACCGAGTGCCCCTATTTGCTCATTTTAAGCCTTTAAGTTTGAAAACGGAAAGCTCCTATGTTTAGGATAGGTTTTCCCTTACAGGGTTTACGTCTTGAATTTACGCTTTTCTAAAGGCTCTACCTAAATCGTGCAAAACTCCGAAGTAGCTGGCAACCCCGCCACTTCCAAAGTTACCCCCAAACGCCGAACATCTTTTTTGTATTCTAAATTAGCACAACTATCAGAATTCCACCTGAGCAAATTTCGTGCAAACTTTCCTTCAGCGCTAGTTGCCCACCGTCAAGTCTCCGCCTGCTCTTGAGTTAGATGAACTGCTATACCTTTTACTGTAGCTTAAATTCGCTATCCGGCTCATTAGTCCTTACTTCCAAGCGATCGACTTCCTCGAACCCTTTTGCCCAAGCTTTAGCAATATCGTCTGGGAGTTTGGGTTCAGCTATTCTATTTTGGTGCTTGTGCATCACAAAGTCGATGTAGTCGGTGACTTTTGGCAAGAATGATTCTGGAAGTTGCTGCAATAAGGGCGATCGTAATATGACCAATACTCATCATAATTGCCCATTGCAGTCGTTTTTATTTTAATACAATCATAACAAGCGATCGCCCTTAATTTTAGCAGTCAATAGTGGGCGATCGCCTTCCGCCTTCCTCATAGCCAGAATCACGGGCAAAAGTTGCTGCCTAAACTGTGCTATATTTTTGACCAATTTGTCGAAGCAACTTAGTGAAATTGTCCTTGTCAGATTCATTTTGAAACGTATCTACTACCTTTTTTAACCTAGACAAGTCATTGGTATAGTTCTTGTCAGATAGCTGTGACACCAATTGCGACGAGAAAAATTTTACTAAATCAGGTTCATTAGATAAGACATCTACAACATCTTTCAACTTAGACAAGTTCTGACTGTAGTTCTCATCTGATAAAATAGCTACTGCATTTTTTAATTGTGGCAACTTGTTTTTATACTTCTCATTAGAAACCAGATCCGATAAGTTTTTGTCACTCCCCACTATAGCTACTAACTCTTGCAACTTAGATAAATTGGTAGAGTATTTCTCGTCTGACAAAATATCTACTACCTTTTTCAACTTAAACAATTCCTGTTTCTGCTTCGCGTCAGAGAGCAGTGAAGTTAATTTGCTTCCCTTATTTACAAATGTTGCTAATTTTTCATAGTTAATTGAATCAGCTTCTGAAACTAGAAATACTTTCCAAGCCATTTTTTCGTTGGTAAATACAACCCCCTCTTTGGCATCATTAAAAACACTATTGTTTATCAAGGCGATTACTTTTTCTTCAGAGTCAATAGATAGCCATGAAGAAAGGGCGTTTGACAGTTTATCTAAGGGGATATTAGGAGCAGAAAATCCCTCTTTAATGCCATATTTTGGAATTACATTATTTTGAAAAATTTCTCCCCAATAACCGGGAATTATATCTTCAGTATAGGTGTAGGTTCAAGTTTCTAACTGGTGCAGCACGGATGCGCGAGTCTTTTCACATGAATCGCGAGTCTTTTCAGATTTGAGCAATGACCAAATCATATATGCAGTACCCCATGCAACAAGACCAGTACCGCCCGTGATTAAACCGAGTCCCCCAAGAGCCGAAATAGTGGCAGTAATAGCAGCAGCACCAGACAATGTACCGGCTACTTCCAAAGCAGTCGCAGCAGTCCAAGCAGCTAAAACAGTTGCAGTACCGGCGATTGTTCCTGTACCAATTGCAATTCCCAGATTTTTTTGGTCTTCGCTATCGATTTCTGAACCTAACGCAATAGACAGTATTCCTGCGGCTCCAATTAGCGCGGCTCCTCCTGTTACTACTGCTAAACCACCCAGCATTCCTAAACCACCAGATGCGACGGAACCAAAACCTAAAGCAGCTAAAGTCGCGTTGGTTGCAGCCCCTCCTGATAAACTACTAAGAGTGACACCTGTTGCTGTTTTTACTCCGATCATACTCAGTATTTTCTTAACTACTGGAACAATTGCTGCTCCTCTTTTTTTAGCATCCTCCATCATTTTTTGGAATTTTTGATCGGTTGGGACAAAAGCATCGGCTTTTTCACCAGAAGCAACTTGATTATCTAAATTTTGTTTGCTTGCTGTTGAGTAAACATCTTTAGCCTTTTCTGGAATTTCAGCATTACTGATGAATGAGTCTAGGGATTTTAAAGCTGCGGCATCTTCTACTCTTTTTCCAGCACGTACCTGCTCATATGTTGACAGGTAGTTTTTCGGTTGATCCGGAGTTAATTTTTGGTTTTCCTCGATCAGTTTGACAAGAATGAAGTCCACTGTTAATGCTGTTAAATTGGTACTTGCTAAAAAGTGTTTCTGCTTGATTTCTAAAGGCAGTGCCGACGCGGCAACAATTAAGTCAATCTCTGTGAGAGCCTTAAAGTCAGGAACCGGTTCGCTGGCACGGACGGAGGCAAAAGTTCCTCTAATTAGTTTCTTTTCTGCCTCAGTTAGTTTAGATTGAGTTAATGCCATTTCAATGGCTTGCTCAGTTCCGAGTAAGCGCGAATTGTTACTGGCGATTTGGTAACGCTCTTTAATTGTGCTGTCTAGCTTTGAGGACGATATCACATAATCAAGAAAATCCAAGGCACTCACATCGTTAATATACTCACCATCTTCAACTTGCTCATAAACAAATTTGCATTTAGCTTTGCTTGCTTCTTCGATAAATTGCGTATTTTTGTCAATTTCTTGATAAATTTCCTCTTTTATTCCGAGTTGTCGATCGTATAATGTATGCAAAACTACAGTAATATCTTTACCTTCTTGACCGCGCCCTTTGATGGTAATCTCTTGCCTATCTTGAGCTTTGGAGGGAATTTCCACCGGACAAGGTTCTCCCGATCGCAAAGTAAAAGTTTGCTTTCCTCCTACTCGGGCTGTGGTATAAGGAACAAAAATATGATATGTCTCCAACCTAGAGAGATTTTTATCTGCTCCCTCGCTATCAGCCATAGCGCTAGCTGGAGCAAGCAAGTCTTTTTTGATACTCCCGAGCCCTAAAGGGACGGGGATTCTTGAAGAGTCCAGATACGAACTTTCAAAGGCGAAATCAAAGCG
>NZ_JAUBUG010000142.1:0-5475 GCF_036705345.1 Microcoleus sp. B3-D2 | reverse complement strand
GAGGTACTGGAATCATAATGAACCCTCCTGTATTTATTGTTTTAAGCACTGCATAGCCCTTAACTGAACCGTATTGGTCCATAAGCTATCTCAATCCCTTCTCTGCCTAAGTCTAGGGAGCAAATGTGATCAAAATGTGAGTAACAGAAATCAGTCGATCACTTTTCCCTCACATTCATCAATGACGCTAGAAACAAGACGAAACAACACAGAAGCACTTGGCTTGAGAAGAAGCGTTATGACTGCAACGAATGTAGAAAAATTAGTAGAACACTCTTGGCATCACCTCTCTGTCGAGAAAGTGGCTCGGCTTTTAGAGACTGACCTGGAAATAGGTCTATCTTCCGACGTGTCAGCCCAACGGCGCGAGATCCTCGGTCCCAATCAACTAACGGCTCAGAAGCAGCAAAGTGTCTGGTTGCGATTTTTTCAGCAACTGAATCAGCCGCTAATCTACATTTTATTAGCCTCTGGCATAGTGACAGCATTTCTGAAAGAGTGGATTGATTCAGCGGTAATTTTTGGGGTTGCTCTGACGAATGCCACCATTGGTTTCGTTCAAGAATCAAAGGCAGAGAATGCGATCGCCGCTTTAGCAAAATCTGTTGCAACTGAGGCAACCATTCTCCGCCACGGTCACAAGCAAGTGGTTTCATCCAGTGAACTGGTTCTTGGCGATCTCGTCTTGCTGTCTTCTGGGGATAAAGTGTCTGCGGATCTGCGGCTGATCGAAGTCCGTGACTTACAGGTTGATGAGTCAGCGTTAACGGGAGAATCTGTCCCGGTTGAGAAGCAATCCCAGGCGCTAGAGGCAGACGCTGCACTGGCCGAGCGCACGAACATGGCGTATACCGGAAGCCTGGTAACGTTTGGACAGGGACGCGGACTCGTCGTCAGCATTGGTGACATGACCGAGACCGGACACATCTCCCAACTTATGCAGCAAAGTACCACACTGGAAACCCCACTGAGTCGCAAAATTGACAAATTTAGCAAAACCTTGCTCTATGTCATTTTAGGTTTGGCTGCTTTCACCTTTGCTGCAGGTATTGCCCAGAGATTTTCTTGGGTTGAGGTGTTCAAGGCATCTGTGGCGCTTGCGGTCAGCGCAATTCCTGAAGGCTTACCCGCGATTTTAACGGTGACACTGGCGATCGGGGTTTCCCAGATGGCAAAGCAGCACGCCATTATTCGCAAACTTCCGGCAATTGAGACGTTGGGTAGCACCACCGTGATTTGTTCCGACAAAACCGGAACCTTGACTGAGAATCAAATGACGGTTCAAGAGATAGATGCAGGAGGAAAGCGTTATCGGGTTAGCGGTGGAGGATATGCACCAGACGGGGAAATTTCTGTAAATGGACACTCGGTTGACCTGGCGAACGCACCTGCTTTATGTAAGCTTACCCCGACCTAAAGGTACGGGGCTTTAGCCTCAGATTTGAATCATCGGGAAGAGAGACAATTGCCCCTCTAGTTGACAACTCATCCCCGGACTTTCAGGAAGGCTTACAGACTTCCCCAAAGCAGCAATATTATTAGCTGCATTAATATCAGCATCATGTTCAAAACCACAATGCCCACACTTAAAAACTTTTCCATTACGGTACGACTTACCCTTAACCGGGTGAATATGTCCGCATCGGGAACAGGTTTGACTTGTATAGGCCGCTGGGACAAATACAACTTTAACGCCAGCAATATTAGCTTTATACCCAACAAACAAACGCAGTTGGCAAAAAGCCCAATTATTAGTTCTTCGGCGTTCAGTTTTGCTTCTTGGTTTTTTGTTCAAAGACTCTCTAATATTAGTCAAATCCTCAAAAGCCAAGTCCGCACCTATTTGTTTTGCTTCTTGAACAAGCTGTTTTGAGAGATTGTGGTTCAACCATTTCTGAAATCTTTGTTCTCTCCCAGAAAGCCTTCTCAAAAGTCTACGACTAGACCGAGTGCGTTTGGATTGAACATTAGCTCTGACGAAGCTATATCGGTCACGAATGGATTGGATCTGCTTGCCACTCCACGACTTACCAGTAGAAGTGGTAGCAATATCTCTTCTACCCAAATCAACCCCAACTACTTTTAGTCTTTGACCAGTTGGGTTGGTGGGCCATTTAACACAAACATTGATGTAGTAGTCACCCCGTTTAGTTTTATTGAGAGTAGCAGCCCTTGGAGCTTGCCCTTTAAGCAAAGCCAATTGATAATTGCCAATACTCAATTTGAACTTAACTCGACCACACATCAAAGTAATGCCAACAGTTTGCAAATCCTCAATATATTGAAAAGTCCGAACATCCAAATTAATAGATGTCGGTCTAAATTTGTGGACTTGCTTAACAGATGCGGCATTACCAATTACACGACGAATTGCTTGACAGACATGGTTTGCCTTCAACCCCGTAGCTTCGCGCACTGGCTTATAAACCTTGTGGTGAAGCTTGGTTGTATTCCAGCACTTCTCACGTTTTGCAACTTCATATATCTGATGGCAAGCCTCAGCAAACCACAGCAAAGTGCGGTCAATTTCGTTCCGCAACTCTACAGGGACTTGGAGCTTACATTTTACAGATATTGTCTGCATTGCATCTATCTAAATACTCATCCGAGTATAGCACAATATAAAGCCGTCCTACAAGGACGGGGTTTCTACCCAATTTTCAGATGATTCTGACGGATGACAACTTTGCTTCGATCGAGAAAGCAGTTGAGGAAGGGCGCACGGTTTATAAGAATTTGCTGCGCGCGATCGCCTTCATCCTGCCCGTGAATGGTGGAGAGTCCATGACCATCTTGATTGCCGTACTTTTGGCAACCCCACTACCCATTTTGCCAGTACAAATTCTCTGGCTGAATATGGTCAGTTCAGTTGCGTTGAGCTTACCGTTGGCATTTGAGCCGCCCTCTCCCGATGTCATGCAACATCCACCTCGACCGGCCAATGAACCGCTGCTGTCTCGCAGGCTGACGGCTCGGATTCTGACAGTTTCGGTATTTAACTGGATTGCGATCTTTGGGATGTTTGAATGGATCGTCCAAACCACAGGCAATGAAGCTCTAGCCCGGACGATGGCAATTCAAGCATTGGTGGCGGCCGAAGCTTTTTACCTATTAAGTATCAGTCGCTTCGTTCCGGCGATCGTCGCCAAACTACGCGGTAAAGATGAATCAGTTGGCTATGCTGTGGCGATCGGCATTGCGGCTATTTTCATTCTCCAATTCCTGTTTAGCCAATGGGGCGTTATGAATCAGTTATTCGACACAGAAGCTTTGAACACAATCCAAGGCTTAATTTGTATCGGATTCGGACTGCCAATGATTCCTTTGTCAGCTTTGCTAAAGCGTTTTGCACCTCTGAACTAAGTAGTTTTTGTGATGAGGCAATTCAAAGCGGCTTTACACACTATTTACCAATTTTGTAGCCTTGAATATTGAATATTTCTCATGAATTACCAAAACCTCAAACGTGCTAGCGGCCTATTTACTAATCATCGAAACGCAAAGCAGGCGCTAGTTGAGCTAAAAAGCAGGGGCTTCCCCATGCACAAAATTTCAGTGATTGCTAAACCTTCTGACAATGATGATTTGGACTCTCTGGGCGTGCAGCAAATTTTTATCACAAGAGCAGCAGGCGCACAATTAGGCGCGATCTTAGGCAGCATACGACTAGGTTCACTAGCCTTAATTGTTGGACTCAGCAGCCTGCTAATTCCCGGTATTGGTCAGGCAGTAGCGGTGGAAAGCATTTTAGCAACTTTCTTTGGAAGTGGGATTGCTGCAACTGCTGGCGGTCTGTATGGCGCACTTCAAGGATGGTTGGTGCCAGAAGAACAAGCAAGAATTTACAATAACAGATTTAACCAGGGAGATTATTTGATCGTCATGGAGGCAAGAGAAAATGAGATCGTGATTGCTGAACCTGTCCTTAAACGTTGGGAGATTCTGACGTGGCGTGTCTGTGATGCTGCCTAAATTCAAGGTCAGAAATGACGATTACCTTCGAGGAATTTAGTCCCGCGACTCAGTACGTCCAAAACCACTCAAAATTTTGACTGTCGATGGCTTTGGGCGATCGCTCTCCTACTCTTTAGATATGAGATATGGATCGACAACTTCCATTACCCGCCTTAGTGGCAACTGCGATCGGGTCGGCAATGCTTTTTCTTTGAGGAAAACGAGTTTATGAGAGGAGTATCGGTGATCGAGTCGATTTTAGCGCAACCACCTCCCTTGGGCAGCAATCCTGCTACAAATAGCCAAACGGCAGGAGTCATTCCTGAATTGGTCATTATCTTGATAATTCTGCTACTGATTGCAACTGTTGTTGCACTCGTAACCCAACGGTTGCGAATTCCCTATGTGACGGGCTTAGTGTTAGCAGGCTTGCCCATTACGGATCTCTTGTCGCGTCGAATTGGTTTAGACCCCTCTTTAGTATTAAATCTTTTCCTACCAATTCTGATTTTTGAAGCAGCTATCAATACCGATATCAGCCGTCTCCGCAGCACCTTTAAGCCGATCGCCCTGCTGGCGGGTCCAGGCTCTATCTTTTCCTCAGCAATTATCGCTGTTCTGGTTAAATTTGGGCTAGGGCTAGACTGGATTCCAGCGTTGCTGATCGGAGTCATTCTGGCAAACACTGATACAGTGTCGATGATCGCGGTTTTTAAAGAGATCCGTGTGCCTTCTCGATTGTCCACAATTGTTGAGGGAGAAACTCTGTTCAATGATGCGGCTGCTCTAATTACATTTAATTTGGTTTTGGTCATTTATGCGACAGGATCTCTCACCGCTATACAAGGCGTGAAGGAACTGCTCGTGGTTGCCTTAGGTGGGGCACTGGTCGGGGGTGTTTTAGGTTACTTGAGCGTGCCGATATTTGTTCGCTTAAACGATCGGTTGAGTAGCCTTTTGCTAACCGTCGCTCTGGCATTGGGAACCTTCCAAATCGGACAATTTTTAGGCGTATCGGGCGCGGTGGCGGTGGTCATCGCCGGACTTGTTTTTGGCAACCTTGGGCTGCCTCGCAGTTCGTCTGCCTCGGATCGGATTACCTTGCTGAGTTTCTGGGAATACGCTGGTTTTGGCGTCAATACGTTTATTTTCCTGCTGATTGGAATTGAAATTAACCCGCTGACGCTGTGGAAAATTTTGCCATCCATTTTATTCGTCATTCTGGCCTATCAACTGGGACGGATTCTCTCGGTCTATTTGTTATTAGCGGGGCTGCGTTGGTTCGATCGTCCCATTCCGCTACGCTGGCAGCACATTTTGGTTTTAGGGAATATTAAAGGGTCTCTATCAATGGCATTAGCTGTTACGATTCCCTTGACCCTACCAGGACGGGATAACATCATTGCCCTGGTTTTCGGTGCAGTTTTATTCTCCTTGGTCGGACCTGGGGGGGTGACGACCCGCCCCAAACCCATATTTAGTAAGGATTGAGCCAACTTGTGGTAAAAAAAGATAGGCAGC
>NZ_JAUBUG010000141.1:0-5641 GCF_036705345.1 Microcoleus sp. B3-D2 | reverse complement strand
ACTCCTTCTGCCTCATTGTTGCTACGCAGATCAATTTTTACATCACCAGTAGGTTGGCTGTTGAGTTTGATGGTGAATTTCTCTGTGCCGCCTGCTTCTGTAGTTACTAATCCCGATACCGGATTAATAATAATGTCAGGACTTCCGACTGGCTGTGGTGCTACATCGTTTTCTTGGTTACTCAGGCTGACATCGGCAACATCTCGCTCGTTGTAAGTGGGATCTGTACTAACAGCTTTCTCGGTGATAATCTTGTAGTCAGTATCGCCATCAACTACACTATCTTCAACCCCTGTTACTGTTACCTCTTGCGCCACATTCCAATTAGCAGAATTGAAGGTAATCGATTCCGTCGAAATTACTCCTTCTGCCTCATTGTTGCTACGCAGATCAATTTTTACATCACCAGTAGGTTGGCTGTTGAGTTTGATGGTGAATTTCTCTGTGCCGCCTGCTTCTGTAGTTACTAATCCCGATACCGGATTAATAATAATGTCAGGAGTTCCAACTGGTGGTGCTACATCGTTGTCTTGGTTACTCAGTCTGACATCGGCAACATCTCGCTCGTTGTAAGTGGGATCTGTACTAACAGCTTTCTCGGTGATAATCTTGTAGTCAGTATCGCCATCAACTACACTATCTTCAACCCCTGTTACTGTTACCTCTTGCGCCACCTTCCAATTAGCAGAATTGAAGGTAATCGATTCCGTCGAAATTACTCCTTCTGCCTCATTGTTGCTACGCATATCAATTTTTACATCACCAGTAGGTTGGCTGTTGAGTTTGATGGTGAATTTCTCTGTGCCGCCTGCTTCTGTAGTTACTAATCCCGATACCGGATTAATAATAATGTCAGGAGTTCCAACTGGTGGTGCTACATCGTTGTCTTGGTTACTCAGTCTGACATCGGCAACATCTCGCTCGTTGTAAGTGGGATCTGTACTAACAGCTTTCTCGGTGATAATCTTGTAGTCAGTATCGCCATCAACTACACTATCTTCAACCCCTGTTACTGTTACCTCTTGCGCCACCTTCCAATTAGCAGAATTGAAGGTAATTGATTCCGTCGAAATTACTCCTTCTGCCTCATTGTTGCTACGCATATCAATTTTTACATCACCAGTAGGTTGGCTGTTGAGTTTGATGGTGAATTTCTCTGTGCCGCCTGCTTCTGTAGTTACTAATCCCGATACCGGATTAATAATAATGTCAGGAGTTCCAACTGGTGGTGCTACATCGTTGTCTTGGTTACTCAGTCTGACATCGGCAACATCTCGCTCGTTGTAAGTGGGATCTGTACTAACAGCTTTCTCGGTGATAATCTTGTAGTCAGTATCGCCATCAACTACACTATCTTCAACCCCTGTTACTGTTACCTCTTGCGCCACATTCCAATTAGCAGAATTGAAGGTAATTGATTCCGTCGAAATTACTCCTTCTGCCTCATTGTTGCTACGCATATCAATTTTTACATCACCAGTAGGTTGGCTGTTGAGTTTGATGGTGAATTTCTCTGTGCCGCCTGCTTCTGTAGTTACTAATCCCGATACCGGATTAATAATAATGTCAGGAGTTCCAACTGGTGGTGGTGGTGGCGTTGCAGTGTCGTTATCCGCGATCGCCACTGTCACCCCTGAAACCACAACCACATTATACTTAGCATCAGTGGTACTCACAGTGTGAGTGATATTGCCGCTGTGCGCGCCTTCCACAACCGTATCATCAACAGCTTTCACCGTAACGGGTTGAGGGACATTCCAATTATCCGCAGTGAAAGTGATAGGCGCGATCGTCTCAACCTGATTACCTGTTGTGAGAGTGAGGGTTACAGGGGCGATCGGCTGGCTGTTGAGTTTGACTGTATAACTGCCATTCGCCCCGCCTTCAGCAGCAGTTGTGCTCGTAGGTGTAATGCTGACACCTGCTGTTTCGTTGTCGGTAATCGCTACATTGACATCCTGAATTGTTGTGCCGCTGTACTTAGTGTCTGTGCTGGTAACAGTGTGAGCGATCGTGCCGCTGTGCGTGCCTTCGGCTTTGCTATCATCGGTAGCGGTGACAGTGACTGTTTTGGCAACATTCCAATTCGTGCTGTCAAAGGTAATTGTCCCGAGCGCATTTATTTCACTTCCGGTATTAAAGTTAAGGCTAACAGGGGCGATCGGCTGCGACGTTAATTTGAGCTCATAACTGCCATTCGCACCCCCTTCAGCAGCAGTTGTGCTCGTAGGTGTAATGCTGACACCTGCTGTTTCGTTGTCGGTAATCGCTACATTGACATCCTGAATTGTTGTGCCACTATACTTAGTGTCTGTACTGGTAACAGTGTGAGCGATCGTACCGCTGTGCGTGCCTTCGGCTTTGCTATCATCGGTAGCGGTGACAGTGACTGTTTTGGCAACATTCCAATTCGTGCTGTCAAAGGTAATTGTCCCGAGCGCATTTATTTCACTTCCGGTATTAAAGTTAAGGCTAACAGGGGCGATCGGCTGTGACGTTAACTTGATGTCATAGCTGCCCGCCGCGCCGCCTTCTGTAACAGTTGTTGCCGTGGGAGTAATAGAAATACCAGCGGTATCATTGTCTTTATTGGTAATGCTAACAGCCCCTGCATCTAGGTTGTAATTCGGATCGGTGCTAACAGCAGCCACCGTGGCAATTTTGTAGTCAATATTGCCGTCAGCAATGCTATCGTTAACCCCTGTTACTGTTACTGGTTGCGGTGTATTCCAGTTAGCCGGAGTGAAAGTTAAGCTATTAGTCGAAACTGTTCCCTCGGCAACATTCTCACTGTTCAAACCGATAGTCACATCAGCAGTGGGCTGAGTATTCAGAACCACAGTAAAGTTAGCCTTTGTGCCATCTTCACCAGTAGTTAATCCCGCCGTCGGATTCACCGTAATGCCCGGAGTTTCATTGTCACTGTTGGTGACATCGATATCATTGGGATTGAGATTATTGTAATTAACATCAGTACTCACAGCAGCAGCCGTGACAATTTTGTAAACTTGAGCGCCATCAGCTACTAAATCGTCAACGCCAGTCACCGTTATTGTTTGTTCACTGTAGTTAGCGGGAGTAAAAGTTAAGCTATTAGGAGAAACTGTTCCCTCTGCTGGATTGGAACTACTCAAATCGATGGTAACGTTAGCAGTTGGTGCAGCGTTTAATTTGACAGTAAACTCTGCCTTGCCGCCAGCTTCTGTTGTTGATATTGCTTTTGGACTGACTGTGATGCCGGCAGTGTCATCATTAGTAATATTTGTGGTAGCGGTAGCCGTCGCAATAGTCGGTGCGCCACCCGGTGAAACTGAATTTGATAAAGTAATGGCAACAGTTTCATCCGGTTCTATATTGCCATCTCCCAACACATCCAAACTAATAGTCTTGGATGTTTCGCCCTCGGCAAAACTGATTTTGCCAGTAGCAGCCCTTGCGCCAGAAGTGCCACCGATATTGTTGTAATCAGTGCCGTTGGTCGCAGTGCCGGTAATGGCATAATCTACGGTACTCCAAAGTTCCGTGCTGCCGCTGCGAGTAATAGTAAATGCAGCAGGAATTTTGCCGGAATTGCCTTCGGTAACGGTGGGATTGTCGGCGACAATTGAATAAGAACTATTCCTGTCCAATATTGCCACTTTCCCTTGACTCGTATCGGCAACACCGCCTGTAATTGTGCCAAAATTGAGAACTAATTGTTCGTTACTGTCAAGGATATTGTCAGCTTTAATAGTTACTGCAATATTCTGGGTGAGAGTAGTAGTGCCTGCCGAGAAAGTAAGGGAGGCAGTTGGAAGAGTGTAGTCTGCACCTTGAGTAGCAGTGCTGCTGGGATCGATGACAATTGGTACAGTTACATCACTTAAGGGAGTGCCACCGCTGATAGTAACCGGGATATCAATTACTGTGTCGGTCGTGCCTTCATTAACGTTGTAAGTGTTACCTATTTTGGGAGGAACGAAGGATACCGTAGTGGGTGTATTCAGCAGCACCGAAACGTTATCGGAACCGTTGTTCGCTACTGCCAAATCCGAGAGAGTATCAGCATTAAAGTTGCCTGCAATAATGGAAGTTGGATCTGTGCCCGCAGCAAAGTTAATGGGTGTACTAAAACCGCCACTACCATTGCCTACTAAAATTGCAGCGCCGCTGGTGCCTCCTACTGCTAAGTCAAGTTGGCCGTCTCCGCTAAAGTCATTCGCAACAATGCCTTGCAGCCCTGTCCCCGCGCTAAAATTACTGACTGCGCCAAAGCCACCAGTGCCATCTCCCAATAGAATTGACACATTGTTAGATCCCCCGTTAACTACGGCCAAGTCGAGGAAAGTGTCTCCGTTAAAGTCCCCATTAGCGATCGAATTTGGATTTGTCCCAGCCCCAAAATTAGTAGCTGCACCAAAGTCGCCAGTGCCATTGGCTAAAAAAACAGAAATGGTGTTAGATAAACTGTTCGGCACAGCTAAATCGGAAAAAGTATCTCCGTTAAAGTCCCCCACTGTCATGAAAGCGGGAATTGACTGTGCGCTCAAGTTAGTGTTGAAATTCAATGCCCCGCTGCCACTGCTATTTGCTAGCAAAATTGTGACAGTGCCAGAGGTACTGCCAGGGCTTGTATTGACTACTGCTACGTCTGAAAAGTTGTCGCCGTTAAACTTCCCAACTGCAACCGAGATAGGAGATACTCCTGTGGGATATTGAGTGGGGCTGCCAAAACCGCCCGTACCATTTGCTAAGAAAATTGAGAGGGCGCCACCAGTGCCGCTACCCACTACTGCCAAGTCGGGGAAATTATCATTGTTAAAATTGCCGATCGCGATCGATGTGGGACTTGACACCGCCAAGGTAGGAATAGGCGCGGGATTAAAGCCACCAGTCCCATTTCCTAACAGGATGGAAACAGTGTCAGATCCTTGGTTTGTTACAGCTAAATCAGGTTGCCCATCGACGTTAAAATCCGCCGTAGCAATACCGTAGGGATTTGTCCCTGCACCAATATTTGTCGCCGCACCGAAGGTGTTCAAAACGTACTCGTAACTCGCTAATACTTCGGGTTTAAATACTAGCGGTGTTTCTATTTTCCCGGTTCTGACTTCTAGGAACCAGTCGCCGCCCTTTGCCGCACTTCCCGTAAGATTTTTGGAAGCCGCAACAAAAGCCCCTGTTAACTCACTCAAGCGTTTGACAAATGCTTTACCTGTCTCGCCTGCTGCTACACAGCACCCGTAGAGGAGGATATTAGGTCGAGTGTCGCCGATTGAGTCGGTTCGTGGCGAAAACCACTGCTGTAGATCCTGCCGATCGCACTCTATATCATTTAAACTAAAGCGAACGTCGCCGAGTTGCAAGCTGCCGGGAGCACCGTGAGAAACTATGTGAATGCTGTCAATATTGGTACGAAGAGCTAAAATTTGAGTAATTTGGTCGATCGCATCTTTATTCCCATCCAAAACGACTACTTCTGTACCCGGTGTTACTCCGGCAATCAAACTTTGATAATCTTCAACTTGAGTGTCGATAAAGGCGATGGACCTTACTGAAACTGGAATATTTAAATTGGGCATAATCCAATACGGTTCAGTTAAGGCTAAAATAGTGGTAAAATAGGTAGGGTGTCCAAAAAGGGAGAGCAAGTAAGGTGCAT
>NZ_JAUBUG010000140.1:0-5839 GCF_036705345.1 Microcoleus sp. B3-D2 | reverse complement strand
TGCACTTTATTCTCGCTCGCGCGCTCGAAACCTTTCGCGACGCAATATGCACTCGATTATTCAGCAAGCCCTATCTAATTATCGAAGTGGCAGACAGCAGCTTAACTTTCGATCGCGAAATTAAAGCCAAAATTTACGCGCGATCGGGAATTGCCGATTATTGGGTGTTAAATGTGGGCGATCGGCAACTCCACGTTTTTCGAGAACCTACTGAAAATGGGTATCAAAGCGAAGTAATTCTTGGGGAAACTGCGAGCATTTCACCCATCGCATTTCCCGCTTTCAATATCGCAATTCAGGCAATGTTGCCCCCTCTGGTATCAAATTAAAAACTGTTGTATCAATTGTCTTGATTTGTGAATTATGTTTTTTTTATTAACCGCAGAGGGCGCAGAGGGCGCAGAGAAAGAGAATAGAAGAGATAGAGAGAATGGCTTTTCTCTTATTCTTCATTCGGGGGATTCTTCTCTTCCCTTCTCTATTCCTAATCGCTTTCGAGAATGCTTGCGAGCAAAGCTTGCTGAGCGTGCATCCGATTTTCTGCCTGATCCCAAACGCGCGATTGACTGCCTTCAATCACTGCATCGGTAATCTCTTCATCTCGGTGTGCGGGCAAACAGTGCAATACAATTGCATTCTTATCTGCTAACTTCAGCAATTGTTCATTTACCTGATAGGGTTCAAACATAGGAATCCTGATTTTTGCTTCCTCTTCCTGTCCCATACTCGCCCAAACATCAGTATAAATCACTTGAGAATTCTTAGCAGCCGCTTCCGCATCAGCAGTTACAGTAACTTCTGTTTTTCCCTCAGCAATTGCTTTAGCTTTTGCCACAATCTCAATATTCGGACCGAAATCTTCAGGACAAGCAATTCTGACATTTATCCCGGTCATTGCACAGCCCAACATCAGCGAATTTGCCATGTTGTTACCGTCGCCAAAATAAGTCAGGGTCAATCCTTCTAGCTTGCCAAAACACTCTTTTACTGTCATTAAATCCGCCAGCACTTGACATGGGTGTTCGTCATCTGTCAGCGCATTTATCACAGGAATTTTCGCATAATTGGCAAAAGTAGCTAAGTCCTTTTGCTCGAAAGTCCGAATCGCCAAAATGTCTAAATATCTGTCTAAAACCCGGGCTGTATCTACCAAAGGTTCCCCGCGGCTGACTTGTGTAACGTTGGGATTAAGGTCAATCACTTGCCCTCCCAATTTATACATTGCTACCGTAAAACTTACCCGCGTTCGCGTTGAAGCTTTGGAAAATAACAAGCCGAGAACTTTATTGCGTTTCAGCTTGACCATTCCCGATTTTAAACTGGCTGCTAGATCCAGCAAATAATTTAATTCATCTATGCTTAAATCTGCCAGACTTAATAAATCTCGCCCTTTTAATGAGTCCATGCTTTCCCCCACACACAAATTTTTAACTGTGTCTTAAATCTTAGCCCGCAGAGGTGGGTTTTGTTTCTGTAATCCCTAGTTGACATCTGCGGGTAAGGTTTATGCGGGCAATTGCTCGATCGCGCGATCGATCGAATCGCAACCTTGTTCAACCGTTTCTACCACAGCCAACACGCCCCGCAATTCCCCAGCGCCGGGGAAACCCTTAGCATACCAGGTTAAGTGCTTGCGCGCTTGGGAGACACCGCTTTCACCTTTATATTCCCACAAAGCCCGCAAATGTTCCTTAGCACATTCGAGGCGTTCAATTGGTGTCGGAGCTATCTTTTCCACACCAGTTTTCAAGAAATAATCAACTTCTCCCACCAAAAAAGGATAGCCCAACGTTCCCCGCGAACACATCACTCCATCTGCGCCGGTTTCTTCCAGACATCGCATCGCTGCTTCCACGGAAAAAATATCCCCGTTAGCAATAACTGGAATCGATAAAACTTCTTTCACTCGGCGAATCCACTCCCATTTGGCCGGGCCGGTGTAACCTTGCGATCGAGTGCGGCCGTGCACGGTAATCATTTTTGCTCCCGCATCTTCCATCCGCTTGGCAAATTCCAAAATATTAATTTCTTTGTCAGTCCAACCGATCCTAGTTTTAACTGTGACAGGAACATCTACCGCTTCCACAACAGCCCGCACAATTGCCTCGGCCGTTTCCGGGTCTCGCAGCAGGGAAGAACCGCCGCCGTTTTTAGTAATTTTGTTAACCGGACAGCCCATATTAATATCAACAGTATCCGCTCCTTCTGCCACTGCTTTCTGGGCCGCTTCTGCCAAGAAATCCGGCCGGCAGTCAAACAATTGAATGCTAATCGGGCGCTCGTTCGGGTCAACTTCCATAATTCTCGGCAGTTGCTTCACGTAGTGCAAACCCGTAGCGTTCACCATTTCCGTGTACATCATCGAATCCGGCGCGTAGCGGCGCACCAGGCGGCGAAATACCAAATCGGTAACGCCGGATAAGGGCGATTGCAGGACGCGACTTTTAACTTCAAAATCGCCGATTTTGAGCGGAGTTGCTAACCTTTCTTTTAATTCGGGAGATAGAGCAAGCATAGTCGATCGCACTTTAATTCTAATATCTGTATATTATACTACACTTCAGATAGTTGACTGTTGTTAACTATATTTTTAGACGATTATTGAGTGACAGCTAAAAGTATATTTAACCTGACCGCAATGCCTATTTTACACATCCCGATCGCCCGAATTTGAATATTGTCAAACCAGGGCCCAAACGCCAACCCCGACCACAGTTAAATCTCTGTGCCGCTTCGATCTATCTATGGGGTGTGATCATTAATGAGGGATCTACCTACTAAGAGTGTTGCCCAAGTCATATTTTTCTTGTTTAATTCTGCCGAATGGTTTGGCTGCTTTCGGCTGCCGCTGCCTTCAGACGACTAATGCTTAAATTTATTGGGATTCTGCAAAAGCCGTACATCAGATCGTTTTAAACTACAATTGGTGGATTCCTGACGACCCCGATCGAACATTAAAAAAATTGTAGAGAATTCCTATGGACGCCGCAGCACTCTGGCAACGCTATCAAGACTGGCTTTACTATCACGAGGGATTGGGACTTTACCTCGATATCAGCCGCATGGGATTCGACGACGCTTTCGCAGCAGCACTGAAGCCCAAATTTGACAAAGCTTTCAAAGACATGGCAGCTTTAGAAGCAGGTGCGATCGCCAATCCCGACGAAAACCGCATGGTGGGCCACTACTGGCTGCGAAACCCCGATTTAGCTCCCACTCCAGAATTAAAACAAGAAATAGTCGAAGGAATATCACAAGTCGAAACATTTGTCAAGAAAGTTCAAAACCGCGATATTAAACCGCCCTTTGCTCCGCAATTTACCGACATAATTTCGATCGGCATCGGTGGTTCTGCCCTCGGTCCCCAATTTGTCGCCGAAGCTTTATCCCCAGACATTCCGCCCCTAGCAATTCATTTTATCGACAACACTGACCCGGCGGGGATCGATCGAATTCTCAACAAAATCAAAGACAAACTCGCCAGCACCCTCGTAATTACAATCTCCAAATCCGGCGGCACCCCCGAACCCCGCAACGGCATGATTGAAGTTCAAAAAGCCTTCGCCG
Organism: Microcoleus sp. B3-D2; assembly: GCF_036705345.1. Classification (NCBI taxonomy): domain Bacteria; kingdom Bacillati; phylum Cyanobacteriota; class Cyanophyceae; order Oscillatoriales; family Microcoleaceae; genus Microcoleus; species Microcoleus sp. B3-D2. Next base: position 2,272 of record NZ_JAUBUG010000140.1, on the reverse strand, counting down.
CCCAAAAACTCGACTTCGCCAAACAGGCAGTTGCCATCACTGGATGTGACAGCAAACTAGACAAATTAGCCAAATCCGAAGGCTGGATTGGCAGCTTCCCGATGGCCGACTGGGTGGGAGGGCGCACTTCGGAACTGTCAGCAGTAGGACTTTTGCCAGCAGCTTTGCAAGGCATCGACATTCAGGCGATGCTCGACGGCGCTAAAGTGATGGACGAAGCTACCAGAATTCCCGACATTAAAAACAATCCCGCCGCCCTGTTAGCCATGAGTTGGTATTTTGCTTGCAACGGACGCGGCGAAAAAGACATGGTAGTTTTGCCTTACAAAGACTCCCTGCTATTGTTCAGCCGCTACTTGCAGCAATTAGTCATGGAATCGATCGGCAAACAAGAAGATTTAGACGGCAACACAGTTCATCAAGGAATCGCAGTTTACGGCAACAAAGGCAGCACCGACCAACACGCCTACGTCCAGCAACTGCGAGACGGGGTGCCGAATTTCTTCCTAACATTTATCGAAGTGTTGGAAGACAGGCAAGGCATTTCCCCTGAAGTAGAAACCGGTGTCACTTCCGGAGATTATTTGTCTGGTTTGTTGCAGGGAACTAGACAAGCCTTGTACGAAAATCACCGAGATTCCATTACTGTCACAATTCCCCAAGTCAACCCTCGGACAGTAGGAGCATTAATCGCCCTCTACGAAAGAGCCGTAGGTTTTTACGGTTCTTTGGTGAATGTCAATGCCTATCACCAACCGGGCGTCGAAGCAGGCAAAAAAGCTGCCGCTGCTGTATTGGAGTTACAGCAGCGGGTACTGCAAGTGCTCAAAGACGCTCAAACACCTCTGTCTGTAGAAGAACTAGCCAAAAAAGCAGGAAGACCAGAGCAAATCGAGACAATTTACAAAACTCTGCGGCATTTGGCAGCCAACGGGCGCGGCGTAGCTTTGGAGGGAACATTAGGGCAGCCTGCTAGTTTAACTGCAAGTTATAAACAGAATTAAACAGTAGAATTAAAAATTAAAAGTGAAATTAGTCACTTTTAATTTTTAAGGTTTAATTTTTAAATTCCCCTCATGCCCTTGACGATTCTGGTTGCTGACGACGATTTCGCGACTCGCTTGTCGATTACCGATTATCTGGAAATTACCGGATACTCTGTAATCCCTGCTGAGAATGGCAAAGAAGCTTTAGGTTTGGTAGAGGAATTTCAGCCCCACTTGATTGTTACCGACATTACAATGCCGGAGATGGATGGCTACGAATTCGTGCGGCGAGTTCGGACTCGTCCCGCTTTCCGCTTGCTGCCGGTGATTTTTTTGACGGAACGCACGAGCACGCAGGAACGGATTCGCGGCTATCAGATGGGGTGTGACAATTATCTGGCTAAGCCTTTTGAACTCCAAGAATTGGCAGCGGTAATTCGCTCTTTGCTCGATCGCTACGCTCTAATCGCTCAGGCACCGTCTCATTCCCCAAAACCAGAACCGACGCCAACAGAGGCACGCAGCAGAGCCAACAGCCAGCCTGAAGCGGATTTTTTTACTCAAAAGTCAGAAACCGACGATTCCCTACGGGATAGCTCCGCTTCACGCGCATACACAAGCCAAAATGCTCCGAGTTTGACTCAGCGAGAGCAAGAAGTGCTAGATTTGCTCACAGAAGGTCTTTCTAATATTCAAATAGGCTCCCGACTCCACCTGAGCCCTCGAACTGTCGAAAAGCACGTCAGCAGCTTGTTCAGAAAAACTGACAGCAACAACCGAGCAGAACTCGTTCGCTTTGCGATGGAACACCATTTAGTCAGATAAGCGTCAACGCTCTGGGCAAGAAAATTACCTGCACTTACCACGCTGAATAAATAACATCATGGTCAACAATTACTTAAAAAATCAGAAAATTCTATATGCAGCAGCATTAGCAGCTTCCATAATTTTCTGTATTGCCATGACATCAATGGGAATCAGCAAGTATTACAGCGTTTTACAGGGTGGAGACAACTATAACGATTTCCCTACCAGCGGTTTCAGCCTCATCCGAGTTCTAATTAACGGTTCCTACTTGATAGCAACAGTTACATATATTATCTGGTTAATTCAAAAAAAAACGCCCTGTTCCAGCTTTCTAGACATTTGCAAGTATGCAATCCCCTTTCTGGCACTTGCCCTCATAGCTTATCCCCAAAGCAGTGACATTTACAGCAGATTCCATGTATATATGATACACTGTATTGAGTAGATAAGCGAAAAAAATGAAACCTTATTCGATCGAG
>NZ_JAUBUG010000139.1:0-5950 GCF_036705345.1 Microcoleus sp. B3-D2 | reverse complement strand
CAAAAGTGTTTGACAGTTGGAAAGATGATGTGCATAATCTCGTTTCTCTGCTGCACGACAAGCAGCACGAAACGAAGCAAACAAGCGGTTCTTCAAGGTTTTAAGCAGTACCGAAGAGCAGCAAGGTTAGCAGAAATTTCGAAGCGATCTTTAACAAGTTAACAGCCGATAAGTGTGGGCACTGACCAGACGGGTTTAAGGTTTGTTCTTTTCTCAAAAAGAATGACTTTGAATCACGATTCAGAGTTAGTGCTCACGGAATAAAGTAAATGAATGTGAAAGCTGTCAAGGCTTTTATAAACATCTACTCCGTCGAGTTTAGTAAATTTTGCAGAGATTAAACTGAAGAGTTTGATCCTGGCTCAGATTGAACGCTGGCGGCATGCCTTACACATGCAAGTCGAACGGTAACAGGGAGCTTGCTCCGCTGACGAGTGGCGAACGGGTGAGTAATACATCGGAACGTGCCCAGTAATGGGGGATAGCTCGGCGAAAGCCGGATTAATACCGCATACGCCCTGAGGGGGAAAGTGGGGGACCGCAAGGCCTCACGTTATTGGAGCGGCCGATGGCTGATTAGCTAGTTGGTAGGGTAAAGGCCTACCAAGGCGACGATCAGTAGCTGGTCTGAGAGGACGATCAGCCACACTGGGACTGAGACACGGCCCAGACTCCTACGGGAGGCAGCAGTGGGGAATTTTGGACAATGGGGGAAACCCTGATCCAGCAATGCCGCGTGTGCGAAGAAGGCCTTCGGGTTGTAAAGCACTTTTGTCAGGGAAGAAATCCTTTGGGCTAATACCCTAGGGGGATGACGGTACCTGAAGAATAAGCACCGGCTAACTACGTGCCAGCAGCCGCGGTAATACGTAGGGTGCAAGCGTTAATCGGAATTACTGGGCGTAAAGCGTGCGCAGGCGGTTGTGTAAGACAGGTGTGAAATCCCCGGGCTTAACCTGGGAATTGCATTTGTGACTGCACGACTAGAGTGTGTCAGAGGGGGGTGGAATTCCACGTGTAGCAGTGAAATGCGTAGATATGTGGAGGAACACCAATGGCGAAGGCAGCCCCCTGGGATAACACTGACGCTCATGCACGAAAGCGTGGGGAGCAAACAGGATTAGATACCCTGGTAGTCCACGCCCTAAACGATGTCAACTAGTTGTTGGGGATTTACTTCCTTGGTAACGTAGCTAACGCGTGAAGTTGACCGCCTGGGGAGTACGGCCGCAAGGTTAAAACTCAAAGGAATTGACGGGGACCCGCACAAGCGGTGGATGATGTGGATTAATTCGATGCAACGCGAAAAACCTTACCTACCCTTGACATGGCAGGAACTTTCCAGAGATGGATTGGTGCTCGAAAGAGAACCTGCACACAGGTGCTGCATGGCTGTCGTCAGCTCGTGTCGTGAGATGTTGGGTTAAGTCCCGCAACGAGCGCAACCCTTGTCATTAGTTGCTACGAAAGGGCACTCTAATGAGACTGCCGGTGACAAACCGGAGGAAGGTGGGGATGACGTCAAGTCCTCATGGCCCTTATGGGTAGGGCTTCACACGTCATACAATGGTCGGTACAGAGGGTTGCCAAGCCGCGAGGTGGAGCCAATCCCAGAAAACCGATCGTAGTCCGGATCGCAGTCTGCAACTCGACTGCGTGAAGTCGGAATCGCTAGTAATCGCGGATCAGAATGCCGCGGTGAATACGTTCCCGGGTCTTGTACACACCGCCCGTCACACCATGGGAGTGGGTTCTACCAGAAGTGGCTAGTCTAACCGCAAGGAGGACGGTCACCACGGTAGGATTCATGACTGGGGTGAAGTCGTAACAAGGTAGCCGTATCGGAAGGTGCGGCTGGATCACCTCCTTTCTAGAGAAAGAGAAGTAGATCAAGTCTTGAATTTGTTTGGTTTTAGTGCTCACACTTATCGGTTTGTTTAGACGCGAAGATACAAGCAGCAAAAAAGAGGGCCTTTCAGTTCGATGTGAAAGCGTTGGCTAAGAGGTCAGGGCCCTGGGGCTGAAAAGTTTACGGGGTCTGTAGCTCAGTTGGTTAGAGCACCGTCTTGATAAGGCGGGGGTCGATGGTTCGAGCCCATCCAGACCCACCATCGGTTTGAAGTAGTTGTTGTAAGAAACACCTGGGGGTGTAGCTCAGCTGGGAGAGCACCTGCTTTGCAAGCAGGGGGTCATCGGTTCGATCCCGTTCACCTCCACCAAGTTTTTGCTGCCGCAGTAAGTGGTGTTTGTATCGAGTGTGTGAATAAAAAGTCTTTGAATAAAAGGTTGGCTGTTAGCGAAGTTGGCAAGTAAGCAATGCAAGCATTGCCCTTGCGGTCAAATGAATAAGCGCATGGTGCTGGGCACTGAGGTGTTTATTCATTTGGCTGTAAGAGTCGCCAGATCTTCAGGATCTGGACTTGTTCTTTAACAATTTGGAAATGATGAGATATCGAGATGGATACTCCTTTTAACGAAGGTGTAGATATTTTGATTGATGCGATTGCATCATCGTTCTTCTCAAGAAGTGGGTGTGTATTGTTCCTAATACGCACCGGCGCTTGAAATTTAGAATACACACAAACTACTTTGCTTTTTATGGTGATTACAGTGTTGTTCTTGTGAATAACTTGAGCAGGGCTTAACGCTATAGAGTCAAGCGAATAAGTGCACATGGTGGATGCCTTGGCAGTCATAGGCGATGAAGGACGTGGTAGCCTGCGAAAAGCTACGGGGAGCTGGCAAACAAGCTTTGATCCGTAGATGTCCGAATGGGGAAACCCACCCTTTTAGGGGTATCGCACAGTGAATACATAGCTGTGCGAGGCGAACCTGGAGAACTGAAACATCTAAGTACCCAGAGGAAAAGAAATCAACCGAGATTCCGAGAGTAGTGGCGAGCGAAATTGGAACAGCCTGTACGATTTAGCATTTGAGTTAACAAAACGGTCTTGAAAGTCCGGCCATAGAAGGTGATAGCCCTGTATGTGAAAACTCGATTGTGGAACTAGGCGTACGACAAGTAGGGCGGGGCACGAGAAACCCTGTCTGAACATGGGGGGACCATCCTCCAAGGCTAAATACTCATGACTGACCGATAGTGAACTAGTACCGTGAGGGAAAGGCGAAAAGAACCCCGGGAGGGGAGTGAAATAGATCCTGAAACCGTGTGCATACAAACAGTCGGAGCGGACTTGTTCCGTGACGGCGTACCTTTTGTATAATGGGTCAGCGACTTACATTCAGTGGCAAGCTTAACCGAGTAGGGAAGGCGTAGCGAAAGCGAGTCCGAATAGGGCGTCTAGTCGCTGGGTGTAGACCCGAAACCAGATGATCTATCCATGGCCAGGTTGAAGGTTGGGTAACACCAACTGGAGGACCGAACCCACTAACGTTGAAAAGTTAGGGGATGAGCTGTGGATAGGGGTGAAAGGCTAAACAAATCTGGAAATAGCTGGTTCTCCCCGAAAACTATTTAGGTAGTGCCTCGAGTCTCACTACAGGGGGTAGAGCACTGTTATGGCTAGGGGGTCATCGCGACTTACCAAACCATGGCAAACTCCGAATACCTGTAAGTGCAATCTCGGGAGACAGACATCGGGTGCTAACGTCCGGTGTCAAGAGGGAAACAACCCAGACCGCCAGCTAAGGTCCCTAATATCTGCTAAGTGGAAAACGAAGTGGGAAGGCTAAAACAGTCAGGAGGTTGGCTTAGAAGCAGCCACCCTTTAAAGAAAGCGTAATAGCTCACTGATCGAGTCGTCCTGCGCGGAAGATGTAACGGGGCTAAGCAGATAACCGAAGCTGCGGATGTACACGTAAGTGTATGTGGTAGGGGAGCGTTCTGTAAGCCTGCGAAGGTGTGTTGTAAAGCATGCTGGAGGTATCAGAAGTGCGAATGCTGACATGAGTAGCGATAAACAGAGTGAAAGGCTCTGTCGCCGTAAGCCCAAGGTTTCCTACGCAACGTTCATCGGCGTAGGGTTAGTCGGCCCCTAAGGCGAGGCAGAAATGCGTAGTCGATGGGAAGCAGGTTAATATTCCTGCACCGACGTGTAATGCGATGGGGGGACGGATCGTGGAAAGTGGTCCAGGTGTTGGATATCCTGGTCCCTGCATCATAGAGGACAGTTAGGCAAATCCGGCTGTCATATACTCAAGGGTGTGGGGGGAAGTAGCTACGGCTACGAACCCATTGGAAGTGGTCCCAAGAAAAGCCTCTAAGCTTCAGTTACACGTTGACCGTACCGCAAACCGACACAGGTGGGCGGGATGAGTATTCTAAGGCGCTTGAGAGAACTCAGGAGAAGGAACTCGGCAAATTGGTACCGTAACTTCGGGAGAAGGTACGCCCTTGTAGCTTGACCATGAACAATGGAAGGGTGAAGGGGTTGCAATAAAATGGTGGCTGCGACTGTTTAATAAAAACACAGCTCTCTGCAAACACGAAAGTGGACGTATAGGGAGTGACGCCTGCCCGGTGCTGGAAGATTAAATGATGGGGTGCAAGCTCTTGACTGAAGTCCCAGTAAACGGCGGCCGTAACTATAACGGTCCTAAGGTAGCGAAATTCCTTGTCGGGTAAGTTCCGACCTGCACGAATGGCGTAACGATGGCCACACTGTCTCCTCCTGAGACTCAGCGAAGTTGAAGTGTTTGTGATGATGCAATCTCCCCGCGGCTAGACGGAAAGACCCCATGAACCTTTACTGTAGCTTTGCATTGGACTTTGAACCGGTTTGTGTAGGATAGGTGGGAGGCTTTGAAGTGGGAACGCCAGTTCTCATGGAGCCATCCTTGAAATACCACCCTGATCTGTTTGAGGTTCTAACCTTGACCCATTATCTGGGTCGGGGACCGTGCATGGTGGGCAGTTTGACTGGGGCGGTCTCCTCCTAAAGAGTAACGGAGGAGCTCGAAGGTACGCTAAGTACGGTCGGACATCGTACTGATAGTGCAATGGCATAAGCGTGCTTGACTGCGAGACTGACAAGTCGAGCAGGTGCGAAAGCAGGACATAGTGATCCGGTGGTTCTGTATGGAAGGGCCATCGCTCAACGGATAAAAGGTACTCTGGGGATAACAGGCTGATACCGCCCAAGAGTTCACATCGACGGCGGTGTTTGGCACCTCGATGTCGGCTCATCTCATCCTGGGGCTGTAGCCGGTCCCAAGGGTATGGCTGTTCGCCATTTAAAGAGGTACGTGAGCTGGGTTTAAAACGTCGTGAGACAGTTTGGTCCCTATCTGCCGTGGGCGTTGGAAATTTGAAGGGGGCTGTTCCTAGTACGAGAGGACCGGAATGGACGTATCTCTGGTGTACCGGTTGTCACGCCAGTGGCATTGCCGGGTAGCTAAATACGGAAGAGATAAACGCTGAAAGCATCTAAGCGTGAAACTTGCCTTAAGATAAGATTTCCCTGAGGACTTGATCCTCCTGAAGGGCCGTTGAAGACCACGACGTTGATAGGCTGGGTGTGGAAGTGCAGTAATGCATTAAGCTAACCAGTACTAATTGCCCGTGCGGCTTGGCTCTATAGCATTGAGCCTTGCTTAAAAGATACGCACATGAAACAACACAGTAAATCTACCTCGGGGTAAAACCCGAATGAAAACCAAGGTAGTTTGTTAGATATAGATATACCCGCAACACGCATCAACAAGATAGCAGCGCTGTCTCAAAGATAACTCATCAGTTCCAAATCGAGCCAATCAGCCGCAACGCTGGTTAGCTAACAAGTAAGTGCAATCAAGGCACCGCACTTACAGCCAACCCTCTTTGCCTGACGACCATAGCAAGGTGGTACCACCCCTTCCCATCCCGAACAGGACCGTGAAACGCCTTAGCGCCGATGATAGTGTGCATTCGCATGTGAAAGTAGGACATCGTCAGGCTCTCCAATACCGAAAAACCCCGCTCTTCTGCTCAGATGGCGGGGTTTTTTATTTC
>NZ_JAUBUG010000138.1:0-6075 GCF_036705345.1 Microcoleus sp. B3-D2 | reverse complement strand
AGTACAAGTTTCAACCCTGACTCCAGGCAATGCTAATAGATAGTCTAGATGGAAGCTCATAACGGTAAATGTATTATTAGGTACATTTTACACCATAAACTCAGGAGAGCCGTCGTGTGCCAGTTGCGTAAATCCTAAAGTAGAGTCTGTGCGTAATCCCTATGCTTGTCAAACTGAGGTGAAACCTCGCTCTTGTGTAGGCTGTATCTTCGCAAAATCCTTGATTTTCCCGAGAAAGACAAGCATAGGGATAAGTCCTATTCTCATTGTTTTGATCCTCAGGCTAACAACACTTTTCTAACTTTTTGCGCAATTGTTTGCCAATCGAAATTTATAGCAGCGTATTCTTGACAGGCTTCTCTAGAAGGCAGGGGTACTTTTCCAGTTAGCAGTTCTTCCAATCGCTCAGCAATAGCTGTTGCCTCACAAGAAGCAGTAATCAAATTTGGTGAAAACGGCTCTAAAATTTCTGGCATTCCACCAACAGGAGTACATAGCGCTGGAGTGCCGCAGGCGAGGGATTCTAGTACGGATAATCCAAACCCTTCTAAAGATTGACTCGGCATCACACTTAGGTCGGCGGCTTGGTAAGCTATAGGTAGTTGGTCATCTGGCAAAAAGCCGAGAAATTTAACGTTGTCATTGAGTCCCAAATCTGTTGCTTGCTGCTCCAGAACCGCTTGTAGTGGCCCTTTTCCAGCGATCGCCAACCAGATATCAGGAATTTGAGGTTTAATCCTCGCTATAGCCATCAACAGCTTATCGAGTCCAACTCGATGCACTAAGCGACGCGCTGTAAATAGAATGGGGCGATTTTCAGGCCAGTCGATCTGCGTGCGGGCTTCAGGGCGCGATCGGTTGATTTGAAATCGCGAAAGATCGACACCGCCGGGAATTACGTTAATTTTGCTCCAAGGAATTTCATATTCTTGATGTAAAATCTCACCAAACGCTTTGCTCAGAACAATAAATCGATCACAACGACGATAGACCCTTTGTTCCATCCAATGCTTCAAAAAAACACTCAGCTTACCAGAACCCTCCTGCTTAGATTCTAATGCCCAAGGCCCGTGAAAGGAAAAGGTAACAGGAACCCCCCTAGGTAAAACTTGCAAAAGAGGAAAACTATATAATGCAAAATGTAGATTAATTGCATCAGGTTTTGCATATTTCCGCAGCCCAAAATTGGAGCGAATCAACCAAAGCCGTTCCCAGAGTCGATGTTCGGGTTCAGCTAAATTAGTGAATTTTACGCCAGAGTTTGACTGAGTTTCTGGGAGACCTACTCCACACAATTCAACTCGATCTTGACTGGCTGCTAATTGATGCGTAAGCTCATATACATATCGATCCAAGCCTCCCGGTGTTTTCGGAAACCATCCGATCCCGACGCAAAGAATATTTGCTGCTGTAGCTGCAGGGTTACTTGTGTAGTTGTCCACTTGGTTGTTTGCAAATATACATTAAATTTAGTCTAACTGAGACATTCTGATTATAGCTGTATATTTTTGAGTGAGATTATGAAGAATCGATTCCTATTGCTAGTAAACAAATTATGGCAAAAACAGCGATTATTCATCCAAACAATGAATCATTTCCTCAATAATTTTAAGCCGAGTGAGAACGATCGCCAACATTGCAGGATGAGTTTCAGAGCCAAGGCGATCGCAGGAGTCATAATCTCTACTTTAACTGCACTGTCTGTAGCTGCACTGTCTGTAACTTCAAACCCTTTACCCAATATCTCCTACAAAACATCTTGGATCGGTAACACCTTTGGCGGTGGCAGTAAGTGGGTACAAATTCAAATCGCTGCCATGTACGTGGGGAACGACGGAACGGTTTATACCAATAGCGTGTGGGATGAAGCGGGTAGAGAGGCAGGAATTTATAAAGATGGAGATGCGATCGGCAAAGCTAGTAATCTTCATGGATGGGGAAGAACTGGAGGGGAAGCAGTCACTGCCAATGGTAAGTACCTTTATATCGCCATGACACAGGGGGCAATAGACAGGATGGTAATTCAGGATTATCCACCTTCTAAAACAAACTGGTATTGTGTGAGACGCTACAACTTATCTGGGGAGCCTGCTCCCTTTGCAGGTGGGCGTGGTTATGATAAAAGTATGTTAATTGTTAGCACCTCCGGTCAAGTAACTGGATTAGCTAACGCTGGCAGCGAGCTTTATGTCAGTGATAGTGCTGCCAACCGCATTCGTGTCTACGATGCCGAAACTATGGCAGAATTACGCAGTTGGTCAGTCGATCGCCCCAAACAAATAGCTGTAGATACTCAAAGTAACCTATGGATTCTACAAGCGAAAGACGCTACTAATCCTCCCAAGATACTGCACTATTCCAAGACAGGAACTTTATTGTCCAAGAAAATTACGGATGTTGTAGACCCTACAGCCCTAGCCATTGATAATCAAGGCAGACTGTTGGTTGCGGAAAATGGCCCCCGTCAACAAGTGCTGATCTACAACATCACAAGTACACCCACCTTGGTTGGGACTTTGGGCAGTGAGAGGGGGATCTACTCAGGAACATCAGGAGAAGTTGGAGACCTCAAACTCGGAGGTTTGACGGTGGTGGGCACGGACGCCAGCGGAAATATTTATGTCAGTCTTGATGGTTTTAATCGGTCAGGAACGGACTTGAGGAAGTTTAATGCAAGCGGATCAATGCAGTGGAGATTGCTGGGCTTGCAATTTGTAGATAATGCCGATGCCGATCCTGGGACTGATGGAGTCAACGTGTTTACCAAGCAGGAACACTTTGTCATGGACTATAGCAAAAGCAATGGTCAGGAATGGAGTTATAAGGGATATACCGTAGATAAATTTCGCTATCCAGACGATCTGCGGCTACAAGAAACAGTACATGGGACTACCTCGGTCTTCGTGTGTCGCATTGAGGGAAAGCGTTTTCTTTATCTCGCCGGAATGTTTGCCGATTATATCGCCATTTACCGTTTTGATGGAGAGATCGCGGTTCCCAGCGCAATTTTCTCTCGCAAGCATTCTAAGTGGCCCGCTAATCAGCCAGCAGCAGGAAGCTGGCTATGGCACGACAAGAACGGGGATGGCTCTATTCAAAGCGATGAATATGAAAGTTTAGGTGCAGAAGATGATTCGATTTGGGGTTGGGAAGTTGATAGCAAAGGGGATGTTTGGCAAGCTAGTGAAGCTGGCTACATCAAACATTATCGCTATCAAGGATTGGATACTCATGGTAGTCCAATTTATACTATGACCGCTTCCGAAGTTATACCCATGCCAGCACCGTTTAACAAGCTCTTAAGAGTCAAATATTTTCCTGATACAGATGTCATGTATCTAGGAGGCTATACAGTCAATCGCCCACACACAGGTGAGGAATGGGGAATAGTTGGCACAGAGATTGTGCGCTATGACGACTGGCGCAAGACCCGGAAAGTGCGCTGGCGTGTCAGTCTTCCTTACAATCCGAGTGCCAACCCGATTTTGATTATCAAAGCGATGGATGTAGTAGGAGAGAGAGTTTTTGCCGTTACTTCTAGAACAGCCGAGGTGTCTGTCTACGACACAGAAACGGGAGCAACTCTTACAACGTTGTCTCCCGGCCCAGAGGTGGCACGCGAGAGTGGCTGGATTGATATCCCCTACGCTTTACGAGCCTATCGTCGGTCGAATGGTGAATATGTGGTGTTTGTAGAGGAAGATGCGAAAGCCAAGGTGATTATGTATCGGTTTACCTCAAATAATTAAGTAAATCGGGCAAAATCAACGTTAACTTCTCATTTATCGACTGTAATTTCCAACTAAAGCTATTTTCGTTTTTTTTACGTTATCTAATTTAGAGGTATTTGATGCGCGTGCTACATATTCTCAACCACGTCCAAGAGATCGGAAATGGGATTGTCAATGTGACAGTCGATCTAGCCTGTCTGCAAGCCAAAGCAGGTCACGAAGTCGCTGTCGCTTCTGCTGGTGGAGAATATGAGGAATTAATGGCACGTTATGGTCTAAGGCACTTCAAACTCGATCAGACGCGGAAACCGCTCAATCTGCTTAAGGCTGCTGCACGTTATCGGGCGATCGCGCAAGAGTTTCAACCTGATATCGTCCATGCTCATATGATGACGGGAGTGGTACTGGCGCGTGCTTTAAGAGTGGGATTTGGATACGCTGTCGTCTCTACAGTCCATAATGAATTTCAGCGCAGTGCAGTGCTTATGGGTTGGGCTGACCGGGTTATTGCCGTCAGTAAGGCGGTTGCCCAGTCAATGGCTCGGCGCGGTATTCCTCAGAACAAGTTGCGGGTAGTCAATAATGGTACACTAGGTAGCCCCCGCACTCGCCAACTGAAAGAATACCAACCGATGCCACTACAGCGACCCGCGATCGCAACTGTAGCGGGGATGTATCGGCGCAAAGGGATTGCTGAGTTAATTGAGGCTTTTGCACAAATCGCTGCAGAGTTTCCAGACGCCCATCTATATCTAGTGGGGAATGGACCTGACCGGGAAATGTTTGAGGCGCAAGCACAAAGTACAGCCGTGAGCGATCGCATTCATTTTGAAGGCTTCCAGTCTGAGCCGCAGCGCTATCTGTTAGCTACTGACATCTTCGTACTTGCTTCGCACCGTGAACCTTTTGGTCTTGTTCTTTCGGAAGCTCGTGAAGCAGGCTGTGCCATTATTGCCAGCAATGTAGACGGCATTCCTGAAGCCTTAGATGATGGGCAAGCAGGTATACTGGTTCCGCCATCTGATAGCCAGAGTCTCGCCGCAGCTTTATCTCAGTTGCTCAGTGACTCCAAGAGGTTGCATGGGTGGAAAGACCAAGCCCAACAAAACCTAGAGTGGCTGACTACTGAGCGTGTTAATGAAGAAACCTTGGCAGTGTATCGTGAGTTGACCACAAAGGATATACAGCGTATCCCAGGTTTATGAGGTACACTAATATTTAATGTAGAAATAATAGTCCCAATGAAATCTTACTCAATCGAGTTCCGAGAAAAAATAGTCACGGCTTACTTTCAAGGTAACACCTCAATCAGAAAAGTTGCGGCTAGATTTAGTGTAGCTAAAAGCTTTGTACAAAAACTACTATCTATTCATAAATGTCAAGGTAGTTTAGAACCAAAAAAACCAGGTGGGAAAATGAAGGGGGCATTGTATGGAACGGAAGTTCAACTACAGACAATGGTTGAACGAGATCCAGATGCAACATTATTAGAATATTGTGAATATTGGGGAGAAAATTATCATCAATGGGTCAGTAAAAGTGCCAGGGTAAACGCATCTAAATTAATTTGACAAAAACCTGAATTTGTGTATTACTAAATAACTAAAAAAACTTTCTTTAAATGCTTAACTTTAACCCACTTAAGCAGATTAAATCAGAACCTTAAGATTTTCTAAACTTCTTAAAGCCGGATAATTTTCCTTCTTAAATAGGTGTTAGACTTAGAGCATTAACTGGCAGAGTTTAAAATTTGAACTAAATAATTATTGTCCATAGCCGCTCGATACCGCTTCATTTTTAGACTTTGTTTAGAAGTTTTTTCTTGTTTTAGTAAATTTATAGCCAAGCGACGTAGAAGTGCAAAATTTTCGGGAGAGTTCTGTTTCCGAATCCGGCTTTCATCTTCACAAAATGTAACATCAAGCGTCCAATGTAAGCTATTTTCAATGCCCCAATGACTGCGGATCGCCCCAGCATTTTTTTCAGCATTACTGCTTAAACTACTCAAGTAAAAACGAGCTTCACTGGTGGTTTTATTCCACAACCGTCGTTCACTAACTATCATGACAACTGTTTTTAATCCCGTCCATAATTCTTGATTATGCAGAGGTGGTAGCTCGGATACATCCACCGTCCAGACTTGTCTTTTTTCCACTCGATGATGTCCCGCTTCTACTTGTTCATAATAATCATACTTTTTACCTAAACAATCTGCTTTTTGTGCTACTTCAAACCACTCTTTCACGGCTTTGTATAGGAGTTTTTGAGTAAGGATTCAGGTGGTGGGTATTGACAAGTGTGATCCTGGAAAGTAGAATATAGCAATTATGAAAAAAAACCTGCC
>NZ_JAUBUG010000137.1:0-6091 GCF_036705345.1 Microcoleus sp. B3-D2 | reverse complement strand
ACCTCTGTTTCCACATGGTAATCATGATGACTTAATTCTATGCAGTCTTCAGGGTTTTTCACCCTCACAACTTTTCGCTTGTTAAACGCCCCTGTGGCGAAGATATTTGACCCGTCACTGCATCTCGAAAATAGCTCGATGTCTGGAACCATATTTAAACTAAAGCTCCTATCTATACAGATAGGAGCTTTGGTGTTTTTGCTAATTAAGTTTTAAGTTGCTATACCTGTTAAAGTAATTCCGATCGCCCTCAATACAATTTGATTCGATGTGGGATAAAATTGCCGCACGCATTGCCGAAGTAACAGGAGACAAATTTTCGATCGACAATCGCCGTTCCGTCAGCGGTGGCTGCATCAATCAAGGCTATTATATCAGCAGCAGTGCCCGCGCTTACTTCGCGAAATTAAATCCAGCTTCCCAAGTCGCGATGTTTGAAGCCGAGGCTTTGGGTTTGCAGCAAATGCGGGCAACCCAGACGATTCGAGTACCTGAGCCGATTTGCTGGGGAACTGAGGGGAATTCAGCTTATATTGTGCTGGAATGGCTGGATTTGGGAAGCCGCGGGGGCGATCGAGCTTGGGAGGAAATGGGGCGCCAACTGGCTGCGATGCACAAATACACCCCCCCCAACCTCCCCTTCGCAAGGGGGGGAAAAAAGCCTAATTCTGCTCTGGTGAGGGGATGTTTTGGTTGGGATATTAATAATACGATCGGATCAACTATACAAATTAATAATTGGACGGCAAATTGGGCAGAATTTTGGGCCGAACATCGGATTGGTTATCAGTTAAAATTGGGTAGGGATCGGCGCGGCCATTTTCCGCAAGGGGAACGTTTATTAGAGATGATTTCTCAATTGTTAGCTGGTTATGAACCTCAACCTTCGCTAGTTCACGGGGATTTATGGGGGGGAAATGTGGGGGTGACATCTGCGGGGGAACCGGTGATTTTTGACCCGGCGGCATATTTTGGAGATAGAGAAGTTGATATTGCTATGACTGAGCTATTCGGTGGATTTCCTAGGCAGTTTTACCGGGGATATAATCAGGTTTGGCCTTTGGATGCAGGGTATGAACAACGCATAACTATTTATAATCTGTATCACATTTTAAATCATTTTAATTTGTTTGGTGGGAGTTACGAGTCCCAGGCGAATCAAATGATTAATCGAATTTTGGGTTAGTTAAGAATCAGATTCTTTTTTAACTGCCGCTGCACGCAGATAAACGCGGATTTAAGGTTTATCTGCGAGGGTTGCAAGTTTATTTCTGCTTGGCAGCAGCTTTTTTCTTTGCTTCTTTTTCGGCTTTTTTAGCTGCTTTTTCAGCTTCTAGTTTGGCTAACTTGGCTAGCTCTTTTTCTTCAGCTATTTTATCGAGATAGTAGTGGTAATCTCCCAAATAAGTGCGAAACTCTCCATCCCGGATTTCGACTATTTTGTTGGCGACTTGGGAGATGAAATAGCGATCGTGCGAAACGATAATTACGGTACCGTCATAATTCTGAATCGCCTCTTCCATCATCTCTTTCGCCGGAATGTCGAGGTGATTTGTCGGCTCGTCCAAAATTAGTAAATTCACGGGAGTCAACAGCATCTTTGCTAAAGCCAGACGGGCTTTTTCTCCGCCGCTCAAAGCGCCGACTTGTTTGAATACTGTTTCGCCGGTAAACAAGAACCGCCCCAACAAAGTCCGAACTTCTTCATTTTTCCAGTCGGGTACTTCGTCGTGAATGGTTTCGATCACGCTTTTATTCAAATCTAAGGCTTCTGCCTGATTCTGTTCAAAGTAACCGGGGATGACGTTGTGGCCTCCCAATTTGACCGTACCTTCAGAAGGCTTTTCTAAGCCCATAATCAGTCGCAGCAGGGTGGATTTGCCCGCGCCGTTGGGGCCGAGAAAGGCTATACGATCGCCCCTTTCAATTAATAAGTCTGCTCCCAAAAATAGGATTTTTTCGCCATAGGTGTGCACCAAATCTTCAATTATTGCTACTTCGCGGCCGCTGCGGGGTGCGGGGGGAAATCGGAAATGCAAAGTTTTTAATCCGCCGGTGGGCGCTTCGATGCGTTCGATTTTATCTAACTGTTTCTCGCGGCTTTTGGCTTGGGTGCTGCGAGTGGCGCTGGCGCGGAATTTTTCAACAAATGCTTGCTGTTTTTCGAGTTCTTTTTGCTGGCTTTCGTAAGCGCTAAGTTGGGCTTCTCTGGCTTCTGCTTTTTGCAGCAGGTAGGAGGAGTAGTTGCCGAGGTACGTGCTGGAAACGCCGCGTTCGGTTTCGACGATTTGGGTGCAGAGCCGATCGAGAAATTCTCGGTCATGGGATACGATTACCATCGGGGTTGTCAGCCCTTTCAGGTAAACTTCCAGCCATTCGATGGTTTCTAAGTCGAGGTGGTTGGTAGGTTCGTCTAGTAGCAGAATGTCAGGTTTTTGCAGGAGAATTTTGCCCAAACTCATCCGCATTTGCCAGCCGCCGCTGAAGGCGCTGACTAATCGATCGCCATCTTCGGGTTCAAATCCGATTTCTGGTAAAATTTTCTCGATTTGGGCTTCTAAACCGTAGCCGTTCAAGCCCTCAAATTGTCTTTGCAGGCGATCCATTTTGTGGATCAGTTCGTCGAGATTTTCTGGGGTGGAGTTTTCCAAGTCTCGATGGACTTGCATCAGGGATTCGTGGACTTCGTTGGCTTCGCTGAAGGCGCGCCAAAATTCTTCTTTGACGGTGCGAGTTGGATCTACTTCAAATTCTTGGGAGAGGTAGGCGATGTGGAGGCTGGCGGGGCGAATGACTTCGCCTGCGGTGGGTTCGATTTCGCCGGCGATGATTTTGAGTTGGGTGGATTTGCCGGCACCGTTAACGCCTACTAAGCCGATGCGATCGCCTGGCTTGACTTCCCAGGTGACATCTTTGAGTACGACGCCTGTGGGGTAAATTTTACTGATGTGTTCGAGTCGCAGCATTGTTGTGGGGACTGGGGAAGGGCAGGTTTAGCGGCGGATGGGATGCCGGCGCTGAGGTCGAGTTAATCTTAACAAATTTTAATTATATTTAGACACTGGCAATATTTTGATTTGGTGGGACTTACGCGAAGACACCGGGTTTCTATGAAAAATCGCAGATTCTCAGCTAGAGATATACGAAGAAACCCGGTTTCTGGCCTCGACGTGGGTGCAGGACTATTTGGGTGGGCCGAGCGGGCGAGCGTGTTGTTTCAGATTGAATTTCTCGAATAATGGTTGAGACTTCTGCACATTATAAATAATAGTGAGTGTCAACCTCGATCGCAAAAGAGAGCGATCGTGCCAGCAAGAGACATTTATCATCAAGTTGTCAAACAGGCTTTCATTAAGGCTGGCTGGACAATTACCCACGATCCGTATCCCTTGGCTTGGGCGAAGAGAAACCTATCGATCGATCTTGGTGCCGAACAGCTATTAGCTGCTGAGAACAACGATCGCAAGATAGCCGTTGAAGTTAAAAGTTTTATCAGAGAGTCTAGAATTGCTGATTTAGAGCCTGCTTTGGGTCAATATACTCTTTACTATGACCTCTTAAAACGGACGGAATCAGAAATACAACTGTATCTTGCAATTCCACTAAATGCTTTTACAGAGCTTTTTGAAGGAGAAAGTTTTGGTCAGATATTGCTAGATAATAACCGCCTAAATTTGGTTATTTTCAACCAAAAAATAGAGGAAAGAGTACAATGGATAGCTTAAATAATTATCGCCAACTTGTTAAGCAGATCCTTACTGAATACGCAGAGATTCCCGTTTTTGACAGTGCGACGCAAAATGAAATAATTTTTGATTTGGAAAATGACCGTTATATGTTAATAAATATAGGTTGGTTTAATGAGCAGCGCATTCACCATTGCGTGATTCATATTGATATTATTGACGGTCAGGTGTGGATTCAAGCAAATAATACCGATCGCCTGATTGCTGAGGAGTTAGTTGCAGCGGGAGTTCCTGCCGAATCAATTGTTTTGGGGCTTCAACCGCCTGATGTTAGACCTTATACTGCTTATGGAGTGCCTACTAGGGAGCAGCAGCGAGAATCTTTGAAAGTATGATGGAGTGGAAGCGATTTGAGTGGGAGGGCGAGTCCCTACGGGATAGCTTCGCTTCACGTACTTCAAAAACTTTGTAATTTATTCTCTCGCCACTGCCGTCCCTCCCATGAGCGTACAGCATTTTGTCACTCTATTTAATAACATAACCTGGTGATTGTAACCTGTCATACTATCTACCCACAGTATTTTTGGTAAGTGACCACTTGGTGCTGAATGGTTAAAAATTAAAGAGTCTTGATCCCATTTAAGCTGTTTTTTGAACGCATCCTGTGTTTTTAAAACAGTTCTGAGATGAACTTCTTCTTCTGGCATATTAATTTTTTCTTTACGATTGAATTCGACAATCTCTTTATAAAATTGTGTATATAGCTGCAGATTAATGTCGGATTGGATTCTAAATCCAAAGTGTCCACTACTGTATTTTACCCAAAGCCTCTCCATTGTACAGATATCAGTGCAGGGAATTCTTTATACACGATCTTCATAGATTTCTTGATCGACACCGATATCAAGATAAAAAAATTGATTACGAATGTTACCAACTTCCTTCTGAGGATAAATAAGCTTAGTGAAAATAGTAATTATTTCCTTATTCGCTGATTCAAAATCTCCTAACGCTAGGAAATTACGGAGTGTTCGATAATCTATTCCTACGGCTGAACTGAGATCGTCATTCAGTTGACTTTCATCAACGGTAGGGAATTTCGGCTTGCTACTATTCCCTTGAACTCTGTTAGAGGGATTAGAATTTACCCAAACCACAACCAAAATTACTACTATGATGATAATGAAGACCCACATATAACGCTTACCTCCTCCTGCACAAAATCAGTATAGTTTAATCTTCCAGTTGAGATCCAAAGACATCCTCTTCTCTCAAGCCTTTGGGCAATTTAGCACGAATTAAGTTTGCCAGAGGTCTATCTTCTGCCTTTGCATCTATATAAGCAGCTTCAATTAACTTATTCTCCTTTGTTTCCAGATAAGCAAAGTACAAGGCTTGGGTAGGATCGCTAGGAAGCTGTTTTTTATTTTTCAATAATCCAGCAATAACCTTGTTCCCTTTTCCGGTCAAATGGGATTGCAATCTTCCCCGAATACTCCTTCCCGACCTTCCTACATAATGGGTGTGATAATTATTTCCGGTTTTAGTAGAGATCGCATAAACCCCTGATGAGTTTGGCGATCTGCCCACTGCTTGAGTGTTGAGTTCGCCTTTGCTGTCGAAGTTGCACTCGATCCATTCACTCCATGCCATTTTTCTAAATTTCCTTTTGTGATTGATCTTTCACATTCCTATCTCCTTGAAACAAGGTAACAAGTCTGCCTCAGCTTTACCAGCGATAAAAAGTGACAAAAAGTGATAATAAGTAGCAACTATTAAAAATTCTGCTAAAATCTACCCAGAGTTGAGGTAAATGCACGGGCAAAATGCTGTGCGCCCGCCAGCACAACCTCAAGTCTGATACTACTTTTAAGAGGATTTAACCGATGAATGCCGAGGCTGCTCTGGCTATTGTCGAAACAGTCTTAGTAAGATTGCTTTCTTTATCCTCCATAATTCCCCCTACCATAACCCCCGCTACCATAGCCTGTTTTTTTTGCTATCTGTAGCATGGTTGATTGATTTGACTTTACTTTTTTTATTTCTCTTTCTACCCTCTCTCTTTCTGCCTTGTCTGCTATTCCGATTTGCTCTTCAAATTGAGCTATTATTGTCGAATTTGGAATCTCAGAAACCTGTGAGGGGGATAAAATTCCTTTAGCCAAAGCCAAAGCAATCATAACATTCTGAATTGTTTCGGCAATGTTGTATGGTAAACTCACTTCTTTTAACTCCTGTGCGTTTTGAAATGTGCCAACATAATTTATTTATAGTAAAGCTTCATCTTGAGGTGAACCAGTGATAAATAGTAACAAATAGTGATAATAAGTATAGCGTTTCTCAGATAGATGAGGTACAATAACAGCAGTGAGTAAACCAATTCCTCATATCGGATAATGTAACTT